>ONWT01000055.1 GCA_900321575.1 uncultured Lentisphaerota bacterium
CAGCTGGAGGAGATGAAGAAGCTCGCCGGCATGGAGCCGGGCGACGCGCTCTTCTTCATGGCCGCGCCGGTCGATGAGTGCCACCGCCTTTCGGGTCTGGTGCGCACCGACATCGCCGACCACCTGACGAACGACATCCGCGAGAAGGGTTGCTACCGCTTCTGCTGGATCGTCGATTTCCCGTTCTTCGAGAAGGATCCCGAAACGGGCAAGATCATCTTCTCGCACAATCCGTTCTCGATGCCGCAGGGCGGCCTTGAGGCGCTCAACACCAAGGCCCCGCTTGATGTAGTGGCGTACCAGTACGACGTGGTCTGCAACGGCATCGAATTGTCGTCCGGCGCCATCCGCAACCACCGCATAGACATCATGGAGAAGGCGTTCGAGATCGCGGGCTACGACAAGGAGGTAGTCAAGCAGAAGTTCGGCTGCCTCTACAACGCATTCCGCTTCGGCGCCCCGCCCCATGGCGGCATCGCGCCCGGAGTCGACCGCATGGTGATGCTTCTCACCGATACGCCGAACATCCGCGAAGTCATTGCCTTCCCGATGAACCAGAAGGCGCAGGATTTGATGATGAACGCGCCGAACTACGTCACCGAGCAGCAGCTCAGGGAGCTTCACATCAAGATTCGCGGAACTGGAGCCGAGGCATCGGTACAGGCGTGAAGTCGGGCGTAAAAGATCTGAAATTTACGCTGAAGGCGTGGCCGTTGATCACTCTGATCACGGTCGCGCTTTGCTTTTTGACGAGTTGGGTGTCGGAATTCGCATTCGGCATCGAGCTGGACAACCAGGAGAGCATCGAGCAGGTCCGCAGAATGGTGACATGGCTGATCAAACGGCTGTGCTACGGGGCGGGCCTGCATTGGTATTTCTTCAAGGACCTTATGTCCCTGTTCTGGATGGTGTTCTCCCTTGTCGCGCTGGTTCCCGCGATCGAGGAGGTTGTCTTCCGCTGGGTGCTGTTCCGCCTGCCCGAGCCGAAAAAGCCGCTGATACCGGCGATTACGTCATCAGTGCTGTTTTCCGCGGCGCACTATCTTCAGATGAGCTGGCCGAACAACGCATTTGTCGCGCTGTTCTTCTTCGGCATGGCGCAGTGCTGGCTGTACAACAAGACCGGTAAGTTGTGGACGGCGCTTCTCAACCACGCGCTGTTCAACCTCACAAATCTGATATTGATCTTTATTTTGCCCGCGGCGTAGTGAAAGCGGCGTGCAAGAGCGAGATTTGGGTACGCAGCGAGTCGCGTATCGGATTGAAGTGGCTCGCCTTGTTTTCGTTCAAATAGACCGTTTTTATCGGTATCTGCACGGGTTTCAGCTTTTTGCGCGCGGCGGCGACGAGCATTCTCATCTCGTACTCGTACCTGTCGCCCGGAATTGCCAGAAGCTCGGGCAGCAGATCGCGCGGCATGCCTCTGAGACCTGTCTGGGTATCGTAGACCATCACGCCGGTGAGCATGAAGAAGAAATAGCGCGACCACGCATTGCCGAACCTGCTTCTCAGCGGCACATCGCCGGAGAACGACCTGACGCCGAGCGTGTAGCGGCCGGGATTCGCCAGCGTAGCCTCGGCGACGTTCGCGACATCTTCGGGGAGGTGCTGTCCATCGGCATCAACCGTTACCACGCCTGCCGCGTCGGGAAAATCGGCCAGTACCTTGGCGAAGGCCGTCTTGAGGGCGGCGCCCTTGCCGCGGTTCGCGTCATGGCTAAGAAGCGTGACGCCAGGCATGTCCTTCACGCGGCGGAATGTACCGGCCGCCGTTTTGGAACCATCGTCCACGACGATGAATTTGTCGAACTTGGCGCCGAGCCGCTCGATCAGGACGACGAGCGAATCGTCCGGCTCGTATGCAGGTATGACAATCACGATTTCTTTCATAGCGTTGTTATTATACCATAAAAAGGCAGAAATGGGCAAAATCGGAACAAGCGGCGAAGAAGAGAAGAAGAGTGTTTTTTCGGGCGCACAAAAACGACATATTTTGGTATAATACAACCCAATGAATTTGAAGGAAACGAGAACGGGCGCCCAAGCGCTCGTCGATTCGCTCGCAAAGGCGGGCGTGGAGGTGCTGTTCGGCTATCCCGGCGGACAGGCGCTTGATATATTCAATTGTCTTCCGGACGCGAAGTTCAGATTCGTCTTGGGCCGGCACGAGCAGGGATGCGTGCATATGGCAGACGGCTATGCCCGCGCCACGGGCAAGCCCGGCGTGTGTCTCGTCACGTCCGGTCCTGGCGCGACGAACACGGTGACCGGCCTCGCCACGGCCAACATCGACAGCGTGCCGCTGATTGTCATAACCGGGCAGGTGCCGATGGCTCTGATCGGCACGGATGCTTTTCAGGAGGCCGACACGACAGGCGTCACGAGGGCCGTCTCGAAGCACAACTTTCTGGTGCAGTCGGCGGACGAGATACCCGAGATCGTCGCGCAGGCCTTTTATATCGCGACCCACGGCAAGCCGGGGCCCGTAGTGATCGACATACCGAAAAATTGCCAGCAGGCGCTCACGGCGGCGCAATATCCCGAGCGTGTTTCGCTCAGGGCGTACCATCCCGAAAGCTCGGCCACTACGGCCCAGATAAACCGTCTCGCGAAGATGATAAACGCAGCCGAGCGTCCCGTGATATACGCTGGCGGCGGTGTCGTGACGAGCGGAGCGGCGAAAGACGTCGCCTCTCTGGCGCACAAGGCGCAGATACCCGTCGCGACGACTCTCATGGGGCTGGGCGGCTTCGACGAGCACGATCCGCTTTCGCTCAGGATGGCCGGCATGCACGGTACGCCGGCCGCGAACTGGGCGATGAACGAGGCCGATCTCATTGTCGCGCTGGGGGTGCGTTTCTCCGACAGGGTCACGGGCAAGATTTCGCAATACGCGCCCGAGGCCAGGATAGCCCATGTGGATTGCGATCCGGCCTCTATCGGCAAGAACGTTCCGGTCGAGCTCGGCATCGTCGCCGACGTCAAGGACGTGCTGACCACGGTAGGCTCGCGCGTAAAGGCGGCGAAGCACGAAAAGTGGCTCGCGAAGATCGACGGCTGGAAGAAGTCCCACCCCGTCACATGGCAGGCGATACACCCCAACGTGATAATGCCGCAGGCTGTGATGGAGGCCGTGGACAAGGCTACGGAGGGGCGCGCAGTCGTGGTGACGGACGTTGGGCAGCACCAGATGTGGGCGGCGCAGCACTTCCGCTATTCGATACCGCGCCACTTCCTGACTTCGGGTGGAATGGGCACGATGGGGTTCGGCATTCCCGCCGCGATAGGCGCGGCTTTCGGGCGGCCCGACCACAAGACCGTCGCGATATGCGGAGACGGCGGCGCGCAGATGACGTTCGAGGAGCTGGTCGTGGCGGTCGAGCACAAGTTGCCGGTTACGTTCGTCGTCATCAACAACGGCTGTCTCGGGATGGTGCGCCAGTGGCAGGAGCTTTTCTACGGCAAGAACTATTCCGGTTCGATATTGACGGTCAAGGGGCGGCCGAAGAACGAGCATCTCGACCAGGATCTCGACTACGACTACTTGCCGGACTTCGTCAAGATGGCCGAGGCCCACGGCGCCGAGGCGTACCGTGTGATAGATCCGGCGAAGCTGGATTCGACGATAAGGAAGGCCGTCCGGTCGAACAAGACGACACTGGTCGAAGTCATCGTCGAGCCGCGCGCGAACGTTTACCCGATGATACCTGCGGGGCGGCCGGTGAGCGCGATGGTCTTCAAATGAGAGGACGTGTCATGCAAAAGGAACAACTGCACAGGCTGAACTGCTATGTCGAGAACAAGCCAGGGGTCCTCGCCAGAATAGTCGGGCTTATTTCGGGACGCGGCTACAACATACAGACCCTCAACGTGGGCCCGACTGAAGACGGGACGGTTTCCCGCATGAAAATCGACATACTCGGCACCGGCAAGGTGGTCGAACAGATAATACTTCAACTGCGCAACCAGGTCAACGTGATCGAAGTGACGAGCAGAAGAAAATAAACCACAACAAGGAGATACAAAATGAACAAGCCAAGCTACACGGTAAGCGACTTTGGTACGACAAAGTACGGCGAGAAGGCGCGCAAGTTCACGCTGAACGGCGCGGGTGGAGTTGTTCTGGAGGTCAGCGACTACGGCGGCAAGGTGGTGCGTCTCTTCACTCCCGATCGCGACGGCGCGATGAAGGACGTCGTCGTCGGCTTCGATTCGCCGGCCGGCTGGGACGGCGGCGACCCCTACTGGGGGTGCATAATCGGCCGCTACGGCAACAGAATCGCCGCCGGAAAGTTCGTTCTCGACGGTGTGGAGTACAAGCTGCCCGCGCTGAACAACGCGCCCGGCGGAATAGGGTGCAACCTCCATGGCGGCGCGCGCGGCTGGGACGCGTACGTCTGGGGCGCCGAGCCGTTCGCGACCGACGAGGATGTAGGCGTCGTGTTCACCCACGTGTCGCCTGACGGGGACGAGGGCTTTCCCGGCAAGGTCGAGGTGAAGGTCACGTATACGCTGACCAAGGACAATGTGTGGCGTGTGGATTACGAGGCGACGCCCGACAAGAAGACGCCGATCAACATGACCCAGCATGTCTACTTCAACTTCAAGGGCGAGGCCGGCGGAACGATCGAAGACCATGTGATGACAATCGCGGCGTCGCAGGTCACGCCCACAGACAAGGGCCAGATACCGACAGGCGAAATCGCCAAGGTGGACGGCACGCCATTCGATTTCAGAAAGGGCATGCGCATAGGAGAGCGCATAAACGAGGCCGACGAACAGCTCGAAATCGGCAAGGGCTACGACCACAACTGGGTGCTCGACGAGGGCATCATGGCCGGCGGCAAGGGCGGCCTCATCTATGCGGGCGGCGTGTATTGTCCCTTGAACGGACGCAATGTAGACGTGTGGACGACCGAGCCGTGCCTCCAAGTCTACACGGCCAACTGGGCGAGCTACGACCAGACGGCCAAGGGCGGGGAGCATCTGTCGTTCCGCTGCGGTGTCGCACTTGAGACCCAGCACGCGCCGGACTCCCCCAACAAGCCGCAGTGGCCGACGACCTTCGTCGAGGCGGGCGCGAAATACCGCACCACAACAGAGTTCCGCTTTTCTGCTCGCTGAGGGCGATTGACATTGACGAGGTTTATATGAAAAGACTCCTTACCATACAAGATATTTCGTGCGTGGGCCAGTGCTCCGCGACCGTGGCTCTGCCGCTTGTCTCGGCGTGCGGTGTCGAATGCGCGGTGTTGCCAAGCGCAGTTCTGTCGAACCACACCGGGGGATTCTCCAGCTGGACTTTCGCCGATCTCACGCCCGAGCTCACGAACGTCGAGAAGAAGTGGAACGAACTCGGCATCACTTTCGACGCTTTCTACACGGGTTACGTGTGCGAAAGCCAGATAGAGCCCATTCTTTCCATAATGAACAGTTGCGCGGCGCCTGGCGCGATACGCGTCGTGGACCCCGCAATGGCGGACGGAGGCAAGCTTTACGCCGGCTTCGGAGACGACTTCCCGTCGAAGATGGCCAAGCTGTGCAACGGCGCCGACTACATTCTGCCGAATCTCACCGAGGCGGCGTTTCTGGTTGGCGACGAGCCGAAGCTGTCGGGCTACACCCATGACGACATAGAGTTTCTCGTCACGAAGCTTCACGGCCTCGGCGCCAAGAACGTCATTCTGACGGGCGTTTCGTTCAAGGACGACGAACTCGGCAGCGCCATCAGCGACGGAAAGACCATAGAGTACGACTTCAATCCGCGAATCGACCGCATGAGCCACGGCACGGGCGATGTCTACGCGTCCGTCTTCGCCGGCTCGCTTCTTCGCGGGCGCAGCGCGTTCGAGTCGGCGGCGCTTGCGGCGGATGTGGTCTGTGAGGCCATACGCAACACGAAGGAAGACCACTGGTACGGAGTGTCGTTCGAATATGCGATACCCCTGGTCGTGAAAACTCTTTTTGCCGACAATGCCGGCAGTAAGGACAAGTAAAAACAGTAAACAACAAAATAAAGGAGACGAATAAAATGAAGAAATTGATGGTTGCACTCAGCGTTGTCGTTCTCGGCGTCGCTACCGCCAAGGCGGACTTTCTCTGGAACTGGTGGACGACCAGCAACGAGGGCAAGCCGCAGAAGACGGAAATGAGGGGTTGCTCGCTCGGCATCGCGTCGCAGCTCAAGGAGGTTTCCGGTGCGCAGATCGACGTTCTGTTCAACAAGAACGAGAAGTTCAACGCCGGCTGCCAGTACGCGATTGGCTATTCCCAGACGCTCGAGATGCACAACGGCGTCCAGGTGGCCACGGTGAACAAGGCCAAGTCCGCTTCGCTCCAGATCGGCCTCGTCTGCATCAACGATACGGGCTTCCTGCCGTTCTTCATATTCTTCAACTTCGATCCGCACATGTTCGGCGGAGCCAAGTAACCGGAAAAAACACATCCCGGGCATTGCGCCATGACAAACCCAAACATGAATTCAATTGCCGAAATACTTGAGCGCAATGCCCGCGAATGGCCTGACGACGTCGCGCTGGTCGAGATCGACGCGCCGGACGAAGGCAGGCACAAGACCTGGAGGGAGGCGGAGCTCGTGGAGTCCGTCCCCGACAGGTCGTACCGCGCCGAAATGACTTGGCGCGATTTTGACGAGCGGGCGAACAGAATCGCGAACTTTCTGCTTTCGCGCGGATACAAGAAGGGCGACAAGATCGCGATTCTTCTGATGAACTGCCTTGAGTGGCTGCCGATATACTTTGGCGTGCTCAAGGCCGGATGCATGGCGGTGCCGCTCAATTTTCGCTATACTGCGGACGAGATACGCTACTGCCTCGACCTTTCCGACGCGACGGCCCTTGTTTTCGGCCCCGAGTTCATCGGTCGCGTCGAGCAGATTGCGGACAGGATACCGAAGGTCAAGTCGCTGTTCTACGTCGGCAAGGACTGTCCGACCTTCGCGGAATCGTATCGCGCGCTCATAGGCTACTGTTCGCCGCAGTCGCCCGCGATAGCGCTGACGCCGGAAGACGAAGCGGCGATATACTTCTCGTCCGGCACGACGGGATTTCCGAAAGCGATCGTGCTGCAGCACAAATGCCTTTTGCACTCCTGCAAGGTCGAGCAGGCCCATCACGGACAGACGAAGGGCGATTGCTTCCTGTGCATTCCGCCGCTCTACCACACGGGCGCGAAAATGCACTGGTTCGGCAGTTTTCTCGTCGGCGGAAGGGCCGTTCTTCTGAAGGGCGTCAAGCCGGAGTGGATTCTCAGGGTGGTGTCCGAAGAGCAGTGCACGATAGTCTGGCTGCTTGTTCCATGGGCGCAGGATATCCTGGACGCGATCGAGCGCGGCGACGTGAAGCTCGAGGATTACCGGCTTTCGCAGTGGCGGCTTATGCACATCGGCGCACAGCCCGTTCCGCCTGCGCTGATCAGGCGCTGGAGAAGCGTGTTCCCGCACCACCAGTACGACACGAACTACGGTCTTTCGGAGTCGACGGGCCCTGGGGCGGTCCACCTCGGCGTGGAGAACATCGACCATGTGGGCGCTATCGGAATCGCCGGCTACGGATGGCAGACCAAGATCGTCGGCAAGGACGGCGTAACGCCCGTCGAGCCGGGCACGGTGGGCGAACTTGCGCTAAAGGGGCCCGGCGTGATGAAGGAGTATTACAAGAATCCCGAAGCCACGGCAGAGATAATGAAGGAGCCCGGCTGGCTTCTTACGGGCGATATGGCCGAAGAGCGCGACGGCTTCATCTATCTGGTGGATCGCGCCAAAGACGTTATCATCACCGGTGGAGAAAATCTCTATCCGGTGCAGATCGAGGACTTTTTGCGGGCTCATCCCGCCGTGAAGGACGTTGCGGTGATAGGCTTGCCCGACGCGAGACTCGGCGAAATCGCGGCGGCCATCATATCGGTGAAAGAAGGCGCTTCGCTTTCGTCCGCCGAGGTGGAGGACTATTGTCTGGGGCTGCCGCGCTACAAGCGGCCGCGAAAGATAATCTTCGCCGAAGTGCCGCGCAATCCCACGGGCAAAATCGAGAAGCCGAAGCTTCGCCAGCTGTATGGTGCGGAAGGGCTCGTGGCGCAGCAAAACGGCATTACTGCGTGAAACGGCTATTTATGGTATAATACGCGCTATGAAGAAACTGCTGTTTGCAATATCAATGGTTGCCGCAGCCGCGGCTGTTGCCGTCGAGACTGTCGAGGCTGCAGGGCGTCAGGCCCGGATAACATCGGCCTCTACTTATTACGACCGCAAAGAGGGCATTATCGTATTCGACAGGGATGTCCATGTGGACGACGCCCAGTATCAGCTCCACGCCGACAGGGCCTATGTCTTCATGAACGGCACGAACGACGTGCGCCGCATAGTCGCCATAGGCAATGTCGCGCTGACGAACGAAACGCGTCGCGCGTATGGCGCTAAGGTATCCTACTACAAGGATGGCGGAATGGTCGTCCTGTACGGAGACGGCGACACCGCGGCGGAGATTCGCGACGAGTCCAAAGAGCAGGACCAGGTCGTGAAGGGGCGCAAGATCAAATTCTGGATCGATTCCGAACAGGTTGAAGTCATGGAGGCCGACATATCGGCGCCGACGGCCGGGTTCGACAAGGACGGTTTCAAAAAAGCACTAGGGAGGTAAACAAATGACAGAAAAAGGTTACATCAAGTATCTAATGGCCATGGCGGGCCTTGGCGGTCTGCTCTACGGCATTGACGTGGGCGCAATAGCCTCCGCACTGCCTTACATAAAGGCGCTCTCGTACTTTTCGGACGCGAAGCTCTCGACTGTCGTCGGCGCGGTGCTGTTTGGTTCGGTGATCGGTTCGATGCCGGCTGGTGTCTTCGCCGAGTGGCTTGGCCGCAAAAAGGCGATACTTATCGGCTCGATAGTGTTCCTCGCGTCGATTCCGATGATAGTGTTCTCCGACGGCAATTACGGCGTGATGGTCGCGGGCCGCTTCGTCCAGGGCGCGTCGGCCGGTCTGCTTGGCGTCGTGATACCGATGTATCTTGCCGAATGCCTTCCGCCCGAGTCGCGCGGCAAGGGCACGGGGCTCTTCCAGCTGTTTCTGACGATCGGGCTCGTCTTCATGGCGCTCGTCGGCGTCGGCGTGACCAAGTTCTTCGGCCCTGCAGATGCCGAGACGGTCTCCGCCGCCACCAAGGTCGCCGCGTGGAAGACCGTATTCTGGCTCTCCGCCGTGCCCGGCGTGATCTTCCTCTTCGGCATATTCGGCCTCAAGGAGTCGCCTACGTGGCTGAAGAAGATGGCCGACAAGTCGGCAGGCGTCGTCGAAGAGAAGAAGGCGACCGAAGCGGTCGCCAAGGATAGCCTCTTCCAGAAGAAGTACATCTATCCGTTCTGCCTGGCGGTCGTTGTTCTCGCCTGCACCCAGGCGACAGGCATCAACTCGGTGCTGAACTATTCCGTCGACATCTTCAACAAGTCGGGCCTCCCCGGCATAGTCGCGAACTACGCCGACACTGCGATCAAGATCGTCAACCTCGTGATGACTATTCTCGCCGTCTCGCTTGTGGACCGCAAGGGCCGCACATTCCTCCTCAAGATGGGTACTCTCGGCATCATCGTCGGTCTCGTCGGTGTAGGCTCGTCGTTCTTCGTCATCGAGCGCGGAATCTGCGCGGCGTCGCAGGTCACCGGTTGGGCGACGGCGATCTCGTTCATGGTGTTCATAGGCTTCTTCGCCTCCGGTCCCGGAGTTTGCGTGTGGCTTGCGCTCTCCGAACTGATGCCGGCGAGAATCCGCGCGAACGGCATGGCGATCGCACTGCTTATCAACCAGGGCGTCTCCACGACCATCGCGAGCGTGTTTTATCCGTGGGTCAATTCGGTCGGCTACGCGTGGGTGTTCTTCACTCTCGCCGGCTTTACCGTGATATACTTCATCACTGCGGCGTTCTTCATGCCCGAGACGAAGGGCAAGACGCTGGAGGAGATCGAGGAGTTCTTCAAATAAGTGACCTTCACGTTTCTAGGCACGGGAACATCGGTCGGGGTGCCGCAGATCGGGTGCAAATGCGCCGTGTGCACTTCGGCCGACCCTAGGGACAGGCGCCGCAGATGCGGCGCCTATGTTCGCTCGCGCAAGGTGGCCTTCATGATCGACACTCCGCCCGAAATGCGCGAGGCGTGCATCGAGCACGGCGTCGATCGCGTGGACGCCGTGTGCCTGACCCATGCGCATATGGACCATGTCGCCGGCTTTGACGACGTGCGCCGCTTCAACACCATCAACGGCGGCGTGCCGATGCGCTGCTTCGCGATGCGCGAGACGATCGATCAGATGCACAGGATATTCCCGTACATATCCGACAAGAAGAACGAGATGGGCCTCTTTAGGCCGATGATCAACTTCGTCGACAATGCCGAGCCGTTCGCCATCGGCGATATCTCGCTTGAGCGGCTTGAGGTCGAACACTCGTTTCCGTGTTGCGGATATATGATAGGCGCCCCCTCGGGCAAGCGTCTCGCCTACATATCGGATTGCCACGTCTTGCCGGAGCATACGCTCGAAAAGCTTTCGGGCGTGGATGTTCTTGTCTTGAACTGCCTGAGAGAGCGGCCCCATCCCACCCATCTCAACCTCGAATCTTCGCTCGCCTACATAAAGGCGATCGCCCCCGCAAAGACTTACCTGATTCACATGTGCCACGACCTGAGCCACGAAGACTGGCTGCGCCGCCTGCCCGAAGGCGTCGAGCCGGCGTTCGACGGACTCGTCCTCGACCTCTAAGCGGAGAAAACCACCTATGATACGCAAATTGATGTCCATCGTCGCTCTCGCCGCGCCTCTCGCCGCGCTTGCCGCCACAAGCGAAATCACTGTGGGGATCAAGCTGGACAACATCGACTTCGTCGTCGGCGAAAGCATCGGAGCCGTGGTGAATATCGTAAACATCTCGCCGGACGACATAAGCGTGGGCTATGCCGACTCGGCGGACAAATTCTTCATAGAGGTCTTCCGCTCCAAGGATATGTCGCAGCTTCAGCGAATCAATGACGGAATGTTTGTCGCTCCATTCCTCCTGAAGCCGAACGAGGGACAGAAACTCGCTACGCGGCTCGGCGACCTCTACGATCTTCGCCATCCCGGCCGCTATCTCGCCAGGCCAGTGCTTGTCCACCGCGGCGTGCGCTACGAGGGCCAGATAAGGGCTTTCGATGTCGTGCCGGGCATGCGTGTCGCGAATGCGCTGCAGATGTTCGCGAACCATGAGGGGCTTCGTCGCGAGTTCGAGCTTATCGACTGGAGCAGAAACGGCGTAAGCCATCTGTTTCTGACGGCCAAAGACGGCGGAACAAGCACGCGCGGCTGGCAGACCGTCGATCTCGGCGACATGATGAAGGTGACACGTCCGACAATATCGGTCATGTCTTCCGGCGAGGTCGTCGTGCTGCACAGGTTGGATCCGGACAATTTCCTGCGCAGCGAATTCTGGTCCGTCCCTGCGGGCTTGGTGCTCGTCCGCCGCGAAATAGTGCAGGATCCCGAGACTGCAGGTTCCCAGCGCGTGCGCGAGCTCTACCAGGAGTCCGGCGGGATCAAGCCGAAGAAAAACCCTTGGTGGAAGTTCTGGTGAGCCTATGAAGATTCTCGGAATCGAGACCAGTTGCGACGAAACCGCCGCGGCGATAGTGGAGGATGGCCGCAGAGTCGTCTCGAATGTCGTCTATACGCAGATTCCTCTGCATGTACCGTATGGCGGCGTCGTGCCTGAAATCGCTTCGCGCGCCCATATCGAAAAGATTTCCGAGGTGGTGCGGGCCGCGCTGGTCGAGAAGGTCGATGCCGTCGCGGTGACCTACGGTCCCGGCCTGTCGCCTGCGCTGATAGTCGGGCTCAACGCCGCGAAAGGGCTCGCTAAATCGCTCGGCGTTCCGCTGTTCGGCATAAACCATATCGAGGCCCATTTGCATACGCCGTTTCTCGACAGCGACATGGAGCCGTCCGAAATGGTCCCCGCTTTGGGCCTCGCGATCAGCGGCGGCCACACGACATGGGTGGATATGCCGCAATACGGCGTCTACAATGTGGTCGGACAGACGCTCGACGATGCCGCCGGAGAGGCGTTCGACAAGGCCGCCAAGTTGCTGGGCCTTGGGTATCCTGGCGGACCCAAGGTGGACAAGATTTCCAGAGAGTATGTCGGCGATTTCATACCTTTTCCCAAAGGGCGTCCGCGAGAAGGGGTCTCGGCCTTGGCGGGACTGCCTGCGGAGTGCTGCGTGTCTTTTTCGGGACTCAAAACCGCGCTGCTCAGATATGTGCAGAAAGAGGGCGGCGCGGAGGCGCTCGCCGCTGCGGGGAAGATTCCGCAAATTGTCGCGAGCTATCAGGAAGCCATCGTCCAGGCCGTCGCAGACCGTACTTTGACCGCGCTCAAGCGCCGCAAATGCAAGTCGCTGATAGTGGGAGGCGGCGTCTCGCTCAATTCGCGCCTTCGCACCGTTCTCGGTGAAGTCTGCAAAAGGGCGGGCGTCAAATTGCTCATGGCCCAGCCCAAGTATTGCGGCGACAATGGCGCCATGATTGCGGCTCTCGCCTATTACCGCCGCAACAAATCCGGCGAAGAGGCTATGCGGCTCGATGTCTCGCCCTCGCTGGATTTTGAGGCCTAGTTCGCGCAAATAACCCCATCCCCTGCAACGCGTGAGAAGTCTGCCACGGTAGACTTCCCAGCAGTTGCGCACGGGAGCAAACAGGTTTTCGACGACCTTCCTAAGGAATATGCTACGTGACAATCACGTTCTTCTCAAAGATGCTTCACTCTTGGCGGCTTTTTCCTCGCGCAACAGTTCTTTACGTTCCTGTCTCAGTTCGGAGATTTGATCCTTCAGCTCGTCAATCTCTCCATTTATTTCGTCAATGCGATCTAATCTCTTCTTGCTTTCGTCGATTTGGCCTTTGTAATCTTTCCACTCATAGTATTTAGTCTTGCACTTGTTGCACACCGAATCTCGCCAGCCATGCTCGCGGCTCCATAGACTCTCGTGGTATACACCACGCGAGTATCCGCACTCGAATCTTCTGTTGATTTCCACATTGCTGCCCATCTTCTTGAGGACATTCCCCGCATGGCTATGGGTCTCTGTATACTTCACCGTTGGTTTCTTTTTGAGGTCCCTTTGCTCTTTCTTAAGCTTTTCAACTTGTTTGTTCAGCGCGGAAATCTCCTTATCGACTTCCTTGCTTGTCCGTGCAAACCCAGTCACGCAAATAGCGGAAGAAACCGCAAATACCAATATCACGAGTAGTCGTTTCATATATTATGCCCTTTTCTGGTTCTGCCGCTTAATCCTTATAGAGGCCCGACCACCAAAGCCGCAGAAAAGAAGCGTGGCGAGCCTTAAAATTCATGTCTCAACCAGGCATCGCCAAACGCCATAACTGAACACGACTACAAGACACGCCACGTGATTACCACGCAACGCATCTCACATACCCGGCCCAGTTGATGAAATTTGGCGATTTCGGTTGAAGCCAAATACGCAAGATTGCGTACGTTGCACGGGTTAGGTTGCCCACCCCGCGCTCACTCCACTCCGCTTCACCCGAAGCGTGGGAGCCACGGCCGGCTTTTCTGCCCGACCGATATGTCAAAGAACGTTGGTATAATACCATAAAAACCCCTACCAAATCAAGTGTAACGGTATGAAATCTCCTTTACTCCTAGGGGTGGCGTTGCCATACCCTCAGGCTAGCGTGCAAAAGTAGTACTATTTTTGCGCATAAATAGTACTATTTTTGTGCAAAAGTAGTACTAC
>ONWT01000080.1 GCA_900321575.1 uncultured Lentisphaerota bacterium
AGCGACGAATTCGACCAGGGTGTCATGCGCGGTCACGATCGGGGCCGCAGCCGAACGCAACCCGCGAAAACGAGGCGAGTCGCGCAGCCCCCGTTACTCCGTCAGTGGCGGTGAGGCGAATCGGTCGCGTCGATGATGTCCATGATGGCTGCCTGCATCTCGGCGGCTTCATCCCCTTCAAGCCCGATGTTTTGCGCGACTTGCTGGAGCAGATTTTCCCGTTCGTTCATATTGAGTTCGCGCATCGCCATATCGATCTCGCGCATCTCCTGGAATATCTGGCGCCGCTCGTCGTCGCCGGTGTCGAGGCTGAACATCTTGTCTTCTATCTCTTCGCGACGCGCTATGAGCTTCTGGAGCGATTCGTGGTTCTTTCGGGCCGTTTCGCTCATGGACGAAGTGTCCACCGACGAGAGAAAGTCCACTTTCGCCAGCGCGCGATCAAGCCTATGCTGCCGCATTTGGGCGAAGCGGTTCGTCATTTGCGCATAGCGGACGGGGTCCTCCTTCTGCATTCTGGCGAAATGCTCGCGCATCTCCTGCGCGGTCGGGGGGCCATTGCGCCACTCTCTGCGGCGGGATCCTCCGCGTCCGCCCTCGACGGTGCGCTCGCCTTGGGCGACGCCCTCGCCGCCCTTCTCGAGAAGCTGGCGTTCAAGGTCGGCAACGCGCGCGCGCAGGGCGGATATGCTGGCCTCCTCGCCTCTATCGGAGAAGAGCGCCACGAGAGACTCCTCGACCTCGTCGTCGCGTTCGACCACGCGTTCCGGCTTGGCGAGATAGCCGATAGCCACACCCGCAATAAGCGCGGCGCCGATGAACAACTGTGTCCTTATCATACCATACCTCCATTTTCCAGCACCTTGCGCACCTCCATGAGGGCGCGTCCGCGATGGGAGATCTTATTCTTCTCGTCTGCCGTCAAATCGGCGAACGACTTGCCGTATCCGTCCGGAACGAACAGCGGATCGTATCCAAAGCCCGCATTCCCGCTGGGCGCGAGGGCTATGGCGCCGAAGCAACGGCCATGGACGACGCGTTCGGAACCGTCAGGCGCGACGAGCGCCACGGCGCACGTAAAGTTGGCGCGGCGATTTTGCACGCCGTCCAGATTGCGCAGCAGCAACGCATTGTTCGCGGCAGTGTCGGAGGGTTCGCCCGCATAGCGCGCGCTGCGCACGCCGGGCTCGCCGCCAAGCGCGGCTACCTCTAGACCGGAGTCGTCGGCCATGCACCACTCGCCACGATGGCGCGAGGCTATCGCGCGAACCTTTATGAGGGCGTTGCCGGCGAAGTCCGGCGCGGTCTCTTCGACGCCCTTGGGGTCGTCCGGCACGATTTGCGCGAAAGGCAGTATCTGCGAAATCTCCCTTATCTTGTGGGCATTGTGGGTAGCGACAAACATCTTCATTTAGGGTATCTCCCGAGAAATCAAAACAGCATGTCCTGAACAGGTTTCTGCGCAGATTCGGCGCGCGGCTCTGCGGCATCGGCGGCGGACAGCGCGGCGGAGAGACCGAGCATCTCCTTCAGGCGCGATTCGCCGATGACTTCGGTGCCGAGCGCCCTGGCCTTACTGGTCTTCGCGGCACCGACATTCTCGCCCGCTATGAGGTAGCGCGTCGTTCTGCTCACGGCGCTCTGCATCACGCCGCCTGCAAGCTCTATCAGCCTCGCGTATTCCTGGCGCGGCCTGGAGAGACTGCCTGTGATCACGCACGTGGCGCCTACGAGGGGGCCCTCAGTCGCCTTTTCGGCGCGGGCTTCGCGCTTCGGGTCGATGCCGAGCGAAGCCATGCGCGACATGAATTGGCGGCCGTATGCGCTGCCGAAAAACGCGAGAACGGCTTTCGCGGCCTCGACCTTGATAGGCAGTATCCGGCGGGACTTGCCCTTCTTTGCGGAATTCTCCAGCACCTCGGCGAGAACCTTGCTGTCAGGCAAGTCGCTCATTTTTTCGTGGGCGTCGGCGATTTCCTTCGCGACGGAGACGCCTATATTGGGAATACCCATCGCGAACAGCCAGCGATCAAGCGGCAACTGGCGGGACGCCTCCACGGCAGACTTCATGTTGAGCGCATTTCTGCCGAATCTTCTGTGGGCGCCATCTTCGCCGACATCAAGCGCGGCGAGGGCGTCGTAGTCGAGGGTGAAGACGTCAAGGGGGTCCTTCACCAGTCCCTTGTCGACAAGCATGTCCGCTATGCGCCCCCCGAGCGCCTTTATGTCGAGTGCGTTGCGGCTCGCGAAATGCTGCAAGCGGCGCTGAAGCTGCGCGGGGCAGCCGGGATTGACGCATCTGACGGCGACCTCCCCGTCGAGACGCACCACCTCGCTCGCGCAGACGGGGCATTTATCGGGGAAGACATACGGCAAAACCGCAGGCGTGCGCTTTTCGGTGATCACACCGTCTATGGCAGGTATCACATCGCCCGCCTTGACGAGCCAGACATGATCGCCTATGCGGATATCCTGATCGGCAATCTGATCGGCATTGTGCAATGTCGCGCGGGAGATCACGCTGCCGGCGAGCTCGACGGGCTGCAGTTCGGCGACAGGCGTCAATACGCCCGAGCGGCCTACCTGCACCGTTATGTCGCGCAAGACGGTCTCTACGCGCTCGGGCGCATACTTGTAGGCGCGGGCCCAGCGGGGAGAGTGGGCGGTCGCGCCGAGTCCGCCGTAAAGGGCGCGTTCGTTCACCTTAAGAACGGCGCCGTCTATCTCGAAGCGGAAATCGTGGCGCATCCGGCCAAGTTCGTCTATCGCGGCGATCGCGTCGTCTATGGTCGAGGCCGTGCGCACCCAGGGCGACACCGGCAAGCCCCACTCCTTGAAAGCAGCGAGCATGTCGAGATGGGTGGCGAAGCCTTCGCAGCCGACGCCCCCGGCATTGTACACCACGATATCCAGCGGACGCGTCGCGACAATTTTTGGGTCCAGCAGCTTGAGCGAGCCTGCGCAGGCGTTGCGCGGATTCATGAAGGTCTGGCGGCCTGCTTCGTCGAGCGATTCGTTGAGTTTCACGAAGCCGTCCCGCGTCATATACACCTCGCCGCGCACCTCGAGCGTTTCGGGGGCGGTATCGGGGAGGGGTTTCGGGATGGACCTTATCGTGCGCACGTTCTGTGTGACATCGTCGCCGATTTCGCCGTTGCCGCGGGTCGCAGCGCGCACGAGGCGGCGGTCTTCATACAGCAGCGACATGGAGACGCCGTCTATTTTCGGCTCCACGACATACTGCCATTTGGCGCCGGACGGCATCTCGCGGCGGAGAAAGGCGTCAAACTGCAGCAAGTCGCCCTTCTCGTAGCACTTGTCGAGAGACTTCATCGGCGGATCGTGGCTGACCTGCGCGAAACCTTCTATCGGCGCTCCGCTGACGCGAAGCGTGGGCGAATTAGGGTCTTTGAACTGCGGAAATTCCTTTTCGAGAGCTATCAGCTCTTCATACATCCTGTCGTAGTCGGCATCGGCGATTACTGGCTTCGCCTCCACATAATACAGAATGTCGTTGCGGTTAATTTCCGCGACCAGAAAGTCCATGCGTTTCTTGGCGTCGTCAGCGGTCATCATTCGTCGGCTTTCTTGTAGCGTATCTTCTGCGGCTTGCCGGGGGCGGACTCGGCGGCGCGGCGCGGTTTGGAGTCGACTGCGGCGGATGTGGCGACGCGCTTCGAGACGAGCACGCTTCGCGAATATCCGGCGCGCGCGAGGTAATTGTGCTGGAAAACCCACGTGGCGCGGCGGTCGGTAAAGTCGTCGTCCACAAGAATGTGTATTGTCGCGTCATGGGGTATTTGGTTCTCTTCAAGCAGCTCGATCGCGCGCGACGGAGTGACATATTCGTCTTTGAAGCGGATTCCAGTATTGGAAAAACGTATAAGCGGATGGGCCCCGTCGTACGCGAGGCTCGTCTCCGCCGTAGTGCAGCCGCACCCGACCAGACACATGTAGAGCACGGTGCCCGCGACGATGCTCGCGAGGGGATTCCTCCGCCACAGGTGAAGCGCGACGGTCAGTGCGCCGGCCAGATACGGCCAAGGGGTGCGCCAACGCAGGCCCGAATACGAATACACTATCAGCGCGAGTATTATGACCGGCGAAATGTACGAGCCGAGCGAGGCCACCCATTGGGGAAGATTGCGGTCGCGGCCGCCGAAGAGGACAAACGGCAAGGCGCGCAAAGCGTAGTTGACGGCGAACACAGCGAACACGACGCCGAGCATGTAGACTATCTCACCTGCCATTTTCGACAAAGCTCCTTATCTGGTCCGTAAATATCACAATGAAAAGCGCGACCATGGCGAACTCCATGCCGTCGGTCCAGCCGCGAATCACATCGGGATCCACCGCAAACCCGAGAGCGCAAACCACAAGCGCGCCGACCGTGACGCCGGCCACCCAATAGGAATGGTTGAAGAGCGAGAGGGCCGTGCAATACGCTATATGCCTTTTCGGGTCTTTAAACGGCGACGCGACTTCAAGCGCGTAGTTCTCGTCCGTCAGCATCAATATGAGGTAGGCCTTGCGCCAAAACGGGGCGCTTTTCCACCTGGCCAGCATCGAGAACCCGTAGAACGCATAGCGGAAATTCACGGCAAGCGTCATAAGGACGATCGCATATATCGGCGTTCTCGCGGCGACCTCGGGAACGAAGGCGAAGCTCATCGTACCAGTTATCCACATGGAGGACGAGAGGAATCCCCACAGGGGGCCGAGCACGACATTGCCCTTCGCCGCGAGCAGCACGCCGGCGACAAAGCCCATTGTCGTATAGCCCATGAGAACGGGCAGGGAATCGACGAACGCTCTCCTGGTCAGGGCGCGCCGTTCACGAATTGCGTTCAAGAAGTATCCTCTCGACCCGTTCGGCGTCTTCAGGCGTATCGACGCCTACACCCTCGTCATCGGTCTTGACGACGGCGATCTTCGCCCCCATCCAGAGCGCACGCAACTGCTCAAGCTTCTCCGTCTTCTCCAGGTCGCAAGGCGCCTCGGCTATGTAGCGGCGCAGAAACTCGCCGCGATAGGCGTATATTCCGAGATGGCGCACGTAAAGTCCGCTCGCCAGATCTGGCTCGCGGTCGCGATCGCAGGGTATCGGCGAACGGGAGAAGTAGAGCGCCCCGTCATCGCGGTCGAGAACGACCTTGACCACTGTCTTCGCCGCCAGATCGCCCGCAGACTTTATGGGCGTCACGGCCGTAGCCATTGACCAGCGGGCATCCTGCCTGAGCTTCTGCACAAGCGAATCTATCAGAGCGGGGTCGATCAGCGGCTCGTCGCCCTGAATGTTCACGAGTATGTCGTCGTCTGCGAAATCGCCCGCGGCGCACGCAATGCGGTCCGTTCCGCTAGGGAGTTCCGACGGGGTCATCACCGCGCGTCCGCCATATTTCTCGACGGCGGCGACGATACGCTCGTCATCGGTCGCGACCAACACCTCGTCAAGGCATTTGGCCTTCTTCACAGCCTCGACGACCCACGCGACGAGAGGCTTGCCCGCGAGTATCGCAAGGGGTTTTCCGGGAAAACGGCTGGAGCCGAATCTGCTAGGGATTATACCGTATGTCTTCATCGATTATCTCAATTTCGTTGTCTTCATCTGTTGGTGTCAAATTCTCGGTGGCTTCAGCCCTCGAGCCGTCGGAGACAAGCTCTACTTTGCTGAAGAACTTGCCCTTGAGCACATCAAGTCGGCGCTCCTGTCGTTCAAGGGACCAAAGCACGAACTGCCACTTCTTGCCGAACCCGAATGACGCAGGCAGGCCGGGGTCAAAATCCTCAAATTTGTCGCGCATGACGGAGAGCTGCCACGACATTACATGGGTCCGGAAAGCGAAGCCTTCGAAAAACTTCGCCGCCAGCACATCCATCGGCACCTTGTGCCGACGCTGGAAATCTTTCAACGCGTGGGCATAATAGCCCATGTAGAAACTGCCGATTGCGTCGAGATTGGCGTTTTCGTGGGAAACGGACGGCCACCCGAAGCTGCCTCTTACGGAACACGTGGCGACGGACTTCGGCACGATCTTACGGCGAATCATGTCGTACTCGAATTCGTATATCTCCTTGCCGACGCCGAACAGGGGACTGTCCGTCTTCGCGTCGTACTTCTTCATGACCATATTCTGGGCGGCCGCGTCGCCCATGAGATACGCGAGCCCGAGCACTACATCCTTATCCTCGACGGAAGAGTCGTCGACATTGCAGAAATAGTTCGCCGGTATCGAATTTATCGGCTCCCCTTCGCACCGCGCTCTTATGTAGTAGTCAAAAGGAGCGCGCCCCTTGTGCGCCCTTCTGCGCAGAAGCTTGTACGAGTCGCTGAGTTTCACGCCAAGAGCCTTTAGAGCGCCGACACGCGACATCATGTAGCCCCCGTATCCCTTTCTGGAGCTGGAGAGGCGCTTTTCTATGAGACTGAGTTCGAGCGGGCTTCTGTTGGTCTTGTAGACGATTTCGCGCGTAGCGCCCTTGCCCAGCTCGACACTCTCGCCTTCGGCATGCACCTCGTAGACGTTCGCATACTCGACAACCTCGTCTTTCGACATGAGCCCGCGCAAATTCGAAAGGAGAACCTCGCTTCGCGAGTCGACGCAAGGATGCCACACCGGTCTGCCGTTTTCAAACGTCGCTCCGGGCAAGGCCGTACGCCGGTCGTCGAACGAAGGCGTCGAACCCTCGCCCATGACAGCATATATCTCGCCCGTCACATGCATGTAAAGCGTCTCCACGAAAGTCTTCGACGACTCGTCGGCTATTTCGGGACTGGTCAGCAGCGATTCGTATATGGCCACGGCGGACGAAGCGCGCCTGGCGATCTCGGCGTTGTCGGCGCGGCCGAGCACTATCGCCTCCATCAGCTTTTCCAACTCCGGAACGAGCCGTTCGAGCGACACCCCGCGACGCAGGCCGAAGAACTCTATCTCGTGGTGCCCGCGGAATTTGGGCATTCGCGTGAACGAATACCTGTTGCCGTCATAGACAGACACGAGCTCCCTCAGCGCCGTCGTGAAATCGTCGGGCGAGCTCTCGGCCATCGCGGCAAACTTCTTGAATTCGGAAAGAACGAGAAAATGCACGCCTCGCGTAGAGTGGTAGTAATTCAGCTTGGACGCGATGCGCTTGCGGGCGGCGCTAAGCGCGACCCTCATCGCGCCCTCTGTCCAGGCGAGAGGCTTTATGCGCCACTCCTGGCCAATCGAGCGATAATGCTCGAGCGTCACCTCGTTCCTGTCGGCCATGACGATATCCGCCATGGTGAAGCCCACCTTGCCGAGCAGCCAGTCGTCTGCGGCGCAAAGCTTTTTCGACGTCAAATCGCGCTGAGACGCCTCTATACGGCCGTCGACTATGTTGCAGCACAGCACGTCGCGCATCAGCGCTTCGCCGCGCTTCATCATCGGCAAGTGCGAAAGCTTCCAGAACCGTCCGTCCAAAAGCGGCATTGCAGCGACGGAATGATTGCCTGTCGTCACCGTCATGACCCAACCCTTACGCCGATTCGTAAGACTCGCCTTCGGGACAATCAACACGCTCGGCCTTTCGCCTATATGCTCGAGTATGCGACGCTCGAACACAAAGGTGTCTTCTCCGCAGTCCCACGCCTGAAACACCCGTTCTCTGCCCATCGCAACGGTTTTCACTTCAACCTTGCGGCGGACACCCGTCTTCTTGACGCGGGCAAAGAACTGGCGTATGGCCGAACTCATTTTGCGCCGTGCCTCCCGCAATGGCATTCATGGCCGTGGCCATGGTCGTTGTCGTGATCGTGATCGTGCCCGCAAGCGCACTTGCCCGAACCGGCGAGCTTCGACTCGCGGGCGATCAGATCTTCGGCAAGAGCGCCTGTCGCGTCCAGCCCCGCCTCGTCGGCGGCGGCGAGAAGGTTCTCAAGCGCAGGCAGCACATGGCGCGAGAACTGAGGCTGCCCCACGCTCGCGAGCCTGCCGTACGCGCCAAGGCACTGCACGAGCCTTTCGACGGCGGCGTAAGGCAGTATCTTGACGATACCGTCGCGCCCGCTGACTTTCGCGTAAAGCTTGGCGAGTGCGCGCCGCTCCCCTTCCGTAAGCTTGACGTACGGATCGTAGACGAGAGACGCCAAGTCATACGCGGCAGGGCCAAGCCGCATGCCCTGGAAATCTATGAATACAGGCTCGCCGTTTTTCCACAGCACATTTGTGGACTGGAAATCCCTGTGGACAAGCGCTTTCGGCTCGCGTTCAAGAAGCGAAGCGGCAAACGAAAGCTCTTCGTCGACCGCCTTTGGACACTCTATGTTAAACCGGGTTCCCAGGCAATGCTCCTTGAAAAGGTCGCGCTCCCATTGCCACATTTTATCGTCGAACTGCGGCTCAAGCTGCAATTCCGAGGCGTCGAGAGCGTTAAACTTGGCCAACGCCTCGACTACCTTGACATAATCCTCGAGCGTCATATTGCGCTCGGCTCCACCGTGTTCCATCACAAGCGTCTTCAGATCGGGCCTGTCGCAGAATATTTCGGGCACCCTGACGCCGTGGGCCTTCAGCCACTTGGCGTGGCCGGCATATCGGGCGTTTTCGGCACGCTTGGAGTCGTCATAGACAATGGCGATGTTGCCATCCGCCGAGAAAAAGCATCTGTCGCTTCCCCTTGCGCCCATAAACGCAACATCTTTCGCGCCAATGGCCTTAAGTTGAGGAATGTCGGAAAACGCGTTGTCATCGCCATCGCGGTTGACGTCTATGTAACTCTGTATCGTCCCGGCGTCAGTCCACAACAGACCGTCAGGCTGCGCACCGCGCACAAAGCGCCCTTCCATCATCGCCCGCTCGTAAGCGTCGACAATCGTTGAAAAACCAGACGGCGCCACATAGTCCAAGATTTTCGCCTTCAGAAGCGCAACTCCGCAATAGGTATATGTACCCGGAAAACCGGGGTCGGGACTTTTCCAGCACGTAATGTTTCCGTCAAGGTCGGCTTCTATCGTTCGAGGACCTGCATCCTCGGTAATCAAACAGCGTCCTATTACCGCCTCGTCCGCGGCTTCGCCGGACCTGAATCCAAGAGGAGAGCCTGCGCCCTCGAACACAATATCGCCGTTGACGAGGTAGAAGTCGTCGCCACCTATCCAGTCGCGCAGCGGATTCAGCACACCGCCAGTTCCTAGTATCTCGGGCTCGTAGCTGGACTTGCAGCCATTCTCCTCGCACCACG
>ONWT01000028.1 GCA_900321575.1 uncultured Lentisphaerota bacterium
CTCTCCGAGATACTGAAGGGCAAGACGGGCCGCTTCCGCCAGAACCTGCTCGGCAAGCGCGTCGACTACTCCGGCCGTTCCGTGATCGTGGTCGGCCCAGAGCTCAAGTTCCCGCAGTGCGGCCTTCCGAAGGAGATGGCCCTGAGGCTGTTCGAGCCGTTCATCATCCGCA
Organism: uncultured Lentisphaerota bacterium; assembly: GCA_900321575.1. GTDB lineage: Bacteria > Verrucomicrobiota > Kiritimatiellia > RFP12 > UBA1067 > UBA1067. The sequence goes on from ONWT01000028.1 coordinate 173, forward strand.
TCCTCAAGGAGCGCGGCATCTGCCACACCGTCCGCACGGCCCGCAAGATGATCGAGCGCCACGACGAGCAGATATGGGCGATTCTCGACGAGGTGATCAAGGACAAGACGGTGTTCCTCAACCGTGCTCCGACCCTGCACCGTCTTTCGATTCAGGCGTTCGAGCCCGTTCTGGTCGAAGGCAAGGCGATTCGCCTGCACCCGATGGTCTGCACGCCGTTCAACGCCGACTTCGACGGCGACCAGATGGCGGTGCACGTGCCGCTCTCGATAGAGGCCCAGATGGAGTCGAAGCTCATGATGCTCGCGTCGACTTCGATCTTCTCGCCTGCGTCGGGCAAGTCGGTCATGACGCCGACCCAGGATGTCTGCCTTGGCCTGTACTTCCTCACGGTTCCCTCGCAGCAGGACAAGCTTGCCGGAAAGATCGCCGGCAAGACCGATGCGTCGGGCGAGCATTTGCCGCTGTTCAACGATATCGGCGAGGTCGAATTCGGCATTGCCGAGGGCTGCATAAGCTATCACAGCCGCATCCGCTACCGCAACCCCGACTTTGGCACGACAGGCCGTCCCCATGGCGTCACCGACCGTCGCACGATCGAGACGACAGCCGGCCGCGTGATCTTCAACAATGTCTGGCCGAAGGAGATGGGCTTCTGGAACGACAAGTGCTCCAAGTCCACGATCGGTAGCCTCATTCTCGACTGCCACAAGGTCGCCGGGCACGATGTCACCGTCGAGGCCATCGACAAGCTCAAGAGTCTCGGCTACCAGTTCGCGACGATTTCTGGCGCGTCGATGGGTCTCAAGGATATGATCCGCCCGGCCGACAAGGATGCCGCGATCGCAAAGGCTCGTGCCGAGGCCGACAAGGTGCAGTCGCAGTTCCAGCAGGGTATCATTACAGACGGCGAGCGCCACAACAAGATCGTCGATATCTGGTCCGCCACGACAGAGAAGGTCGGCGACGAACTCTACAAGACGATCGACAAGAACATCTCGCCGGAGAACAAGAATCCGACAGAGCTCAACCCCGTGTATATGTTCGTGGACTCCAAGGCCCGCGGTTCGAAGCTCCAGATTCGCCAGCTCGCGGGCATGCGCGGCCTCATGGCCAACCCGTCGGGCGACATCATCGAGCGTCCGATTACCGCGTCCTTCCGTGAAGGCCTGTCGGTTCTCGAGTACTTCATTTCGTCGCACGGCGCCCGCAAGGGTCTCGCCGACACGGCTCTCAAGACCGCCGACGCCGGCTATCTTACGCGCAAGCTTGTCGACGTCTCGCAGGATGTGATCATCACGCAGGAAGACTGCAACACGGTCAACGGCATCGAGGTCGAGGCCATCATTGAAGGCGACGAGGTCAAGGTTTCGCTGGGCGACCGCGTTCTCGGGCGCACCGCTCTCTACGATGTCATGGCCCCCAAGACGCAGAATGTGATTGTCCGCGCCAACGAAATCATCGATGAAGAGGCGGCCGCGAAGATCAATTCGCTCGGCGTCGAATCGATATGGATCCGCTCGGGTCTCACCTGCGACGCGGAACACGGAATGTGCGCGAAGTGCTACGGACGCGACCTTTCCACCGGCAAGCAGGTGGAAATCGGCACTGCGGTCGGCATCATCGCCGCGCAGTCGATCGGCGAACCCGGCACGCAGCTTACGATGCGTACGTTCCACATCGGCGGTACTGCGTCCGCTACGGCGAAGGTGCCTGAAATCGTCCTCAAGAACGATGGTGTCGCCCGTTTCGTCGACGTCCGCAAAGTGCGCAACGACGAGGGCAAGGAAGTCGTCCTCAACAAGAACGGCTCTCTCGAGATCTACTCGACGAGCGGAGCCAAGCTCGATACGTATCAGCTGCAGATGGGTTCTGTGCTGAACGTCGAGGATGGCGCCGAAGTGAAGAAGGGTCAGAAGGTCGCCTCTTGGGACCCGCACTCCGTGCCTGTTCTCTCCGAGGCCGCCGGCACGATTTCGTTCGTGGACTTTGAGGAAGATGTCAGCGTCAAGACCGAGACCGATCGCACGACCGGCGCCAAGACGCTTGTCGTTCTCGATACGCGCGAGTCGAATCTGCATCCCCGCATCGAGATTCGCGGCACCTCGCCGGACGGCAAGGCCGACGCGATGCTCGATTCGCACGACATTCCTACGGGTGCTATCGTGATGGTGCGCGACGGCATGAAGGCTACGGCCGGCATGCTTCTCGCAAAGACGCCTCGTGAAGCCGCGAAGACCCGCGACATTACCGGCGGTCTGCCGCGTGTCGCCGAGCTGTTCGAGGCTCGCCAGCCGAAGGACGCGGCCGAAATCGCGAAGATCGAGGGTGTTATCGACTTTGGCGAGAACGTGCGCGGCAAGCGCTGCATCAAGGTTGTGGACGATGTTACCGGACTTGTCGAAGAGCATCTCATCCCGATGGGCAAGCAGATCGTCGTGTTCAAGGGCGATCGCGTCAAGAAGGGCCAGCAGCTTACTGAAGGTCCGGTCATTCCGCAGGAAATCCTTGAGGTGTCCGGTCCGCAGGAGCTCGAGAAGTATCTCGTCAATGAAGTCCAGCAGGTCTACCGCCTCCAGGGTGTGGAAATCAACGACAAGCACATCGAAATCATCGTGCGCCAGATGCTCCGCAAGGTTCGCATAACGAATCCAGGCGACACCGACTTCCTCTGGGGCGAGCAGGTTACGCGTCAGACCTTCCTTCGCGTCAACGAAGAGATGATGAACGAAGGTCGCCGTCCCGCTGAGGCTCAGCCGGCGCTTCTCGGCATCACAAAGGCCGCGCTCGAGACGGACTCGTTCATCTCGGCGGCGTCCTTCCAGGATACGACACGCGTGCTGACCGAGGCCGCTACGATGGGTCGCGTAGACGAACTGCGCGGCTTCAAGGAGAATGTCATTCTCGGCCACCTCATTCCAGGCGGCACGGGCTTCCCCCTGCACCGTTATCTCAAGCTGGTCCCGCTTTGCGAGACGATCAGCGACGAGGAGATGGACAAGCTTCGCGAAGAGCAGCGCAAGCGCCACGAGGAGCTTTACGGCATACCGACATCCGGCGTGCCCGGCGAGGATGACGAGGACGACGATCTCGGCGAGCCGGTGCTGATCGCAGACAACGGCGACACTTCGGCGGACGGGGCGGATCTTCTTACGGCTGATGAAGTCGTTACGACTGAAGAGTGAATAACTCGCGGAGAGCGGCGGCGTTTGCGGTAGCACGATGGATCGCGACCAAAGATTTCGCGTCCACCCTGTTGCCTGATGGCGCCGACCGCTCTTTCGTGCAAGATATAACCTATACGGTGATACGCCGCGCGAGAGCTTTACGCCTCGCGCTTTCGCGTCTTCTGAAGAAGTGGCCGGCGGGCGAGATGGAGGCGTTGCTGTATGTCGGGGCGGCTCAGATTCTCTATATGCCTACCGTGCCCGATTTCGCCGCCGTGAACGAGACTGTCGAAGCGGCGAAATCGTGCCCCAACACAAATGTGGCGAAGGTCGTGAACGGCGTTTTGCGCAATATGCTGCGCCGGCGCGGCGAAATCGAGGCTCTGATAGCCGCTTCTCCGCTCGCTGTCAGGGAGAGCTTCCCGGACGAACTTGTCTCGCGGTGGACGGATCGTTTTGGCGCAGATGGTGCGGAGCGGCTGGCGAAATGGCACAATGAACCCGCCGAAACCTATCTCGCATACCGCGACAGGTTCGAAAAATTGCCGAGGGGCAAGCGCGTCGAGGAGGTTGACGGCTTCGCGGAAGGGGCTTTTATCGTGCAAGACCCCGGAACGGCTCTGGCGATAGAACTGCTTGAGCCTTCGCCCGGCGACGATATACTTGACGCATGTGCCGCGCCTGGAGGCAAGACCATACAGATCGCCTGGCGAGGCGCGAAGGTTACTGCGTGCGAGGTGAACCCGAAACGCAGACGCCGTCTCGTGGAGAATCTCAGGCGAGTGCGTCTCGATGGCGCGGTCAAAGTCGTCGAAGGTCTAGATATCGCGGACGTCAAGTACGATAAAGTTCTTGTCGATGCGCCATGCAGCAATACTGGCGTTTTTCGCCGCAGGCCTGACGCGAGGTGGAACTGGTCATTCGAGAAATTGTCGGCTCTCGTGAAACTCCAGTCGGAGATATCGGATTGTGCCGCAACGCGCGTCAAAGGCGGCGGTAGGCTCGTGTATTCAACCTGCTCCAATGAGCCGGAGGAGAATAGGCTCCAGATTGAGGCTTTCCTCGCAAGACATCCGGAATTCCGTCTTCTGGACACCAAAGAGTCCATTCCCTTTGAAACCGGCACGGATGGGGCTTTTGCGGCGGCGCTGGCGAAAAGGCCATGAAGATACACTTTGCAGGTGTCGGCGGCGTCGGTATGGCCGCGCTGGCTGTTTTGCTGAAAAATCGCGGACATGAGGTGTCCGGCTGCGATCTCAAGCCTACGCCTAGAACGGCTTGGCTGGAGGCTCAAGGAGTGCATGTTTTGTTCGGCCATTCCGCCGATCATGTCACCGGTGCCGATCTTGTGGTCGCGACACCAGCCGTATCGTGCGAGAATCCGGAGATCGTTGCCGCAGCAGGGCGTGTCACGTATCGCGGCGAGGTTCTCGCAAAGATCGTCGGCGACTGCGATTCCGTCGCCGTGTGCGGTTCTCACGGCAAGACGACAACATCCACTTTTACGGCCAAACTTCTGCTCGCCCTTGGCGAAAGGGTTGAGTGGGCCATCGGCGGTGAGACGGGCGATTTTCATGTAGCGGGTTGCGAAGGCCCCGAAGGCAGGCGGCCTGTTCTCGTTGTCGAGGCGGATGAATCGGACGGGACGCTTTCCCAATACAGGGCAAAGACATTGGTAGTGACCAATTGCGAATATGATCACCCGGACCATTTCAAGACTCCGGCGGATTACTTCGCCTGCTACGATATCGCACGCCGCCAAGCCGATGATGTTATCGACGCCGAACAGCTGCCAGACATTCCCGAAATCGGATATGCCATTGCCGCGCTGGCTCCGCACAACAGGATAAACGCCAGAGCGGCGGCCGAGGTGGCCCTCAGGCGCGGGCATGAAATCGGACGAATCGCCGAGGCCCTGCCCGCCGTTGTTTCTGCGCTGCCTGACAGGCGTTTTCAAGTGCTAAGAAATGCGGACGGAATGGTTGTTGTCGCGGACTACGCGCATCATCCTACCGAAATGAAGTGTGCTGTCGAGATGGCGAGATCGATATGCTCCGGAGGAGTGCTAAGGGTGCTGTTTCAGCCGCATCGCTATTCCAGGACAAAGGCCTTGCTTGGCAACTTCGCGAGGGCCTTCCAATTGGCGGACGAAGTCATTCTTTGTCCCACATACGCGGCATTCGAGCGTCCGATGGAAGGGGGCGACATAGCCGATCTTTACGCTTCGTGCCGCGCAGATCCGCAAGCAGGGGCAAAGGTTCGCCTGGCGAGGTCGTGCATTGAGGCGTGGACTCATGCGAGGCGCACAATGAAGAGCGGAGATGTCACATTGCTCCTCGGCGCAGGCGACATAATCGAACTTGCCCCGCTGGCTGCGGCCTGGACGGAGCCGCCAGAGCGCAAAGTGTGGATTGGTGCGGGAACAAATACGTGGCAAAGCGATCTTGAAACGGGTGAAGTATATGTCCATACGGCAGGTCGGGCCGCATTGCCGGGCTCGAAGCTGGGAATACCTTGGATGGCTGGCATACCAGGCACTGTCGGGGGCTGGATAAAGATGAATGCGGGCGCGTTTGGTCATTCCATAAGCGAGGTCTTGAGCCGCGTCAAGGTCGATGGCCGCTGGCTCGCCGCCGCGGAATGCGGATTCGACTACCGTAAATCGAACATCTCCGGCGAGATACAGGATTTCGAGCTGGTCGAGAATTTTCCTGAAGTCATCGCGAACTGTGGCTTTAGCCAAGAGCAGTACCTTGCGCGGCGCCGTAAATTCCCGCCGGGCACGAAAGGGAGCGTGTTCAAGAATCCCGAGGGAGACTACGCGGGACGGCTTTTGGAGCAGGCGGGATGCAAGGGGCTGCGTGTCGGCGGCGCATATGTTTGGAATGAACATGCGAATGTGATAGTTGCCGGAGAAGGGGCTACGCCATCGGATTTTCTCGCCTTATCTCGGATCATGCGCAACAGGGTGTTGTTCCGCTTTGGCGTCAGGCTCGAAGCGGAGGTATGCGGTCTGGATCTCGGCCAGAATGCGTGTGCGAGCGCCCCACTTGCACAGAATGGGCCGAATATGATATAATGCGCACTCAATTTGAATTTGAGTTGAAAGGAATCATAACATGAAGATGACATGGCAGCCGTCCAAGATCAAGCGGAAAAGGAAAATAGGCTATCGCGCCCGCAAGGCGACGAAAGGCGGGCGTAAGGTTCTTGCGCGCCGTCGCGCGAAGGGTCGCGTTCGCCTTACGCAGGTCTGAGGCTTAGAATGTCCACAAGGCTCCCCGGCGCGAAGTACAAGACCGTCTTCGACCGGGGGCGCTCTGCAAAGGGGCGTCTCCTAGTCGCGTGGTGTCATTCGGCTATCAACGCCGACCAGCAGGCCGGCGTTGTTGTTTCAAAGAAAAGCTTTCGCCATGCGGTTGACCGCAATCGAGCGAAAAGGCTTTTGCGCGAGGCTTACCGTCTTCTTGCGAAAGAGGGCGAGGCGCCAAAGGGGAGCAGTTGGGTTTTTGTCGGACGGGCCGCGGTTAACGGCAAATCCTGCGCCGAGGTAAAAGAAGAGATGCGCCGCGTTATGCGAAAGGTTTGCGATGCATGATCGGCCAGGCTTTTTGGCGCGGTTTCTGATTATGCTGGTCAGAGGCTATCAGGTTGCGCTCTCTCCGGTAATGGGCGGCGGATGCAGGTTCGAGCCCAGCTGTTCCAACTATATGATAGGCGCGATCATGGTGCATGGGGCGTGGAAGGGTACGCTTCTGGGGCTGTGGCGAATTGTGCGGTGCCATCCGTTTGGCGCTTACGGCTACGATCCCGTTCCGGGCAAGGGACGGTGGAAGAACGATTTTAAGAAGGGTTAACAACGATGAACAAGGCTGAAAAATTGATTTGTCTCGTTCTGGGCGGCGTGCTCGCCTGGTATCTTTTCGTGCAATCGCCCAAAGAGGCGAAGGTCAGGGCTGAATACGCCAAGGCGCAGGCGGAAGCTGTCGCCGCCCAACAGGCGGAGAGCCAGAGTGCGCCCGCTGTTGCCGAGGCTGCGCCGGAAGAGCCTGTATCGCCTGTTGCTGACATTGCGCCGAAATCGCCAGATATCCCGGAGGAGATTGTCGTTCTCGAGAATGACGAGCTCCGCCTCGAGCTTTCGACATGGGGTGGCGTCGTCAAGAAAGCGATGCTGAAGAAGTACGCGCAAGGCAGGGGCGCCGTAAGCGAAGAAAACCCGGCTGTCGAGTTCGATTTCTCCAAGAGTCCCCTCGGCCAGCTGGGGAACGCGGTCGTTGGCTATGCGGTCGCTTCCAGAAGCGCGACGGAGGTCGTTTTCGTCAATGGCGGAGATATGCGCAAGGTAAGCCTCGCAGACAACTATCTCGTAAAGTATGATGATTCGCTTGCCGCGAAGGAAACGACTCTTTCGCTGGGTCTGATGACGATGGGCGCGAGCAAGAACGACATATTGTCCGTAGACAGCTGGGCGCTTGACGCGGGCAAGGGCAAAGAGGGCGTAATTCACCACTGCGAAGGCGATTCGCCATTGAAGGGCTATCTCGTCGGCGGGCTTTCAGGCGGTTGCAGCGGTTCGAAAAATGCGGCGGGGCTGCCTGCTTCTGCGCGCGTTTCGTATCCCGGAGAACAGCGTTGGATCGCGCTCAAGAACCGCTTCTTCGTCACCGCGCTCGTCTCCACGACTGCGCAGAACAAGGGCTTCGACTCCGTGATCGCGCGCGATACTGCGGCGGCGGCTTACAGGCCGAAGAGCGTTTCCGCCAAGGCGGTGTTGAATGTCGGCGAAGGCGCTGGCATAAAGGAGATGACAAGCGTTTTCTATGTCGGCCCCAAGAAACAGGCTCTTCTCTGGGATCTCGGCATGAAGGATGTCATGGAGTTCGGCATGTGGCGCTGGATATGCTATCCGGTAGTCTGGGCGCTGAACCTGTTCAACAATCTCATTCCGAATTACGGGGTTGCGATCATCCTGCTGACAATACTCGTGCGCGTGCTCTTTTGGCCGCTTACCCACAAGTCTACCGTCGGCATGAAGAAGATGCAGGAGATTCAGCCGCTCATGAAGGAGATACAGGCGAAGTATAAGGACAATCCTCAGCGCCTTCAGCAGGAGACATGGGCTCTTTACAAAGAGAAGAAGGTCAACCCGATGAGTTCGTGCCTGCCGATGCTCGTCCAGATACCCGTTTTCATCGCCCTGTTCAATGTGCTGCGCTCGGCGGTGGAGCTTCGCTACGCGCCGTTTTTGTGGATCGGCGACTTGTCCGAGCCAGAGGCGCTGTTCGCGAGTTGGTTCCCGTTTGGCGGCCTTAACATTCTGCCGATCTTGATGGCGGCGACGATGGCGCTGCAGTCCGCATTGACGCCTTCGACCGGCGACAAGAACCAGCAGAAGATGATGATGGTGTTCATGCCGATCATGATGCTCTTCATGTTCTACTCGTTCCCCTCCGCGCTGTCGCTGTATTGGACGCTTTCGCAAGTGTTTTCGATAGTGCAGATGTGGCTCATACGCCGCAAGACGGCCAAGAGCTCTGTCGAGGTTTTGACGCCCGAGGTGGTGGACGCGCCGATAACCCGTCAGATGCGCCGCCACGGTTGAGCTGGTGGCGTTGCGTCACGTGCGAGTTTTAGGTATAATATACGTCAAATGTTCGGGTTTCTAAAGAGAAAGGCAAAGCGGCCTGTCGTCTATAGGCGACAGGATCATTGCATTTCCCGAAAGAACATAGATCCCGACGCGCTGAAGGTGTTGTACCGCCTCTCTTCGCTGGGCTATACTGCGTATCTTGTCGGCGGTGGCGTCCGCGATCTTCTGATGGGGCGAACGCCCAAGGATTTCGATGTCGGTACTAGCGCGAAGCCTAACGAATTGAAGAAGGTTTTCCGAAATTGCTATCTGATCGGGCGGCGCTTCCGCCTGGCTCAGATAAGGTTCGGCGGCAAGGTGATAGAAACGGCCACGTTCCGCCAGAATTCGCAGACGGTCGGCGAGATCATCGAACACGCGGTCGAGGGCCCGATGGAAGACAATACGTTCGGCACGCCGGAGACGGATGCTTACCGGCGCGACTTTACCGTAAACGGGCTGTTTTACGATATAAAGGACTTCAGCGTAATAGATTGGGTCGGCGGGATGAAAGACCTGAAAGATCGTGTCATACGGTCGATAGGCGACCCGAATGTCCGTTTTCAGGAGGACCCCGTGCGGATGATGAGGGCGATAAAGTTCTCGTCGCGCCTCGGGTTCTCTATAGAGCCGAAGACCATGGCCGCAATGAAGCGCCATCACGCTTGCATACTTACGGCGTCCCAGCCGCGCGTTTGCGAAGAAGTCTTCCGCCTATTCACGTATGGCCACAGCGAAGAGGCCTTCCGTCTGATGTGGCAGACGGGGCTGTTGGGCGATCTTTTGCCGGGGCTTTCCGAAGCGATCGGCAAGACGGGCGGAGAAAAAAGTCCGGAGTGGGCCTACTTGAGGGTTCTCGACAGTCTGGAGCAGCTGCGCGCGAAGGAAGGGATTGAAGTGTCCAACGGGCTCCGCGCCGCCGTTTTGATGACAGTGCTGCTCAAGGTAGACAAGACGGATGGGGCGTCGCGCCGCGTGATGCAGATGATGCTGTCGGCCCTCAAAATACCCAAGACCGCATATTTTACGGCGGTGCTTCTCATGGAGAGCCGGGTGAGGCTGTGCAAGGCGCCGAACAAGGCGCGGGCCCGGTTTATCTACAATCGGGATTTTCCGGACGCGTTGGACTACAACAGAATCGTCGTCAGGGCCGAGGGCGGCGATGAGAGCGCGATAAACGAATGGGCAGATCTTTACGAGCAGAAAGGAATAAACAATGAATGTGATGAATTGGTTCAAGGATGATCCACTTGCCGACGATTTTGTGAGAGAGGTCAAGGCCACCGTGCCGTGGCTTCTGGCCGCCGCGCTTGTCGTTGTCGGCTACTACGGGGTTAAGAACTACCGTGCGGCGCGCAAGGCCGCCGCGAGCGAGGCGTTCGTCAGCGCCTATACCGCGGAGGAGCTTGAAGAGGCCGTGTCGAAGTTTGGCGGTACCGATGCGGGGGCCGCGCTCAAGCTGAAGCTCGCCAAGAAGTATTTCGACGCTTCGCGCTATCAGGAAGCGCTTTCTCTCTACGAGGCCGTTTCCGGCGAGAAGGCGCCTGACGGTTTCGCGGATATCCCTGAGGTCGGCAAGGCGCAGTGCCTTGAGGCGCTTGGCAGCAGTGCGGACGCGCTTGCCGCCTACGAGGCGTTTGCCGAGGCGAATCCCGACAGCTATCTCGCCCTTTCGGCGAGACTCGGTTCCGTGAGGGTTCTCGCTCAGCTCGGCGAGAAGGAGAAGGCGCTCGCCAGGCTTGCCGAGGTAAAGGCGTCCGTAAAGGGCGATGCCATGGCCGAGGCTCGCGTCGAGGCTACCGAAGATTGCGTCAATCGCTACACGGCGAAGTAAATGGCCTTTGTCCACGAAGTAGGCCGCACCACGCGCGTAATGTTCGCGTCTGTCTGCGCGTTTCCGACGGTTTTCCGGAGCCGCGATTCGCGTGCCGACTTCGGCGTTCAGCTTTACAAGACCGGTATCGGCACATTGCCCGTCGTTACGGTTGTGTCTCTGTTTACCGGTATGATTCTGGCGTTGCAGGTAGGCCTTGAGCTTCGCCGCTTCAATCAGGAGATATACCTCGGCGCCGCCGTCATGATAACCCTGATCCGCGAAATGGCTCCGTTCAGCTGCGGAATGTGCCTTGCGGCCTGCGTAGGCTCGGCAATCGCCGCCGAATTGGGTACGATGAAGGTCAACGACGAGATCGACGCGCTTGAGATAATGTCCATATCGCCGGTGCGCTTTCTCGCCGCGCCGCGCATTCTCGCGCTTGTGGTCATGGCTCCGCTTCTGGCGTTCTTCTGCTGCGCGATAGGCACTCTCGGCGGCGGAATCGTCGGCGCGACCCAGCTTGGCGTCAACTTCGAGCAGTATATGTCGAGCGCGATGTCGATGGCCGAGGTAAAGGACTTGATGGTCGGTCTGCTGAAAGCCTTGATATTCGGTCTGGTGATCGGTACGGTTTCGGTCGCGCAGGGTATGGGCACCAGCTTGGGCGCGACCGGCGTGGGTCGCGCGACGCAACGCTCGGTTGTCGTGTCGTTCCTGATGATTCTCATGCTGGGCTACATGGTGACGAGGGTGTTCTACAGATGAGCCTGATATCGTTTGAGAATGTGGTCAAGGAGTTTGACGGACGCAAGGTGCTCGACGGGCTTACCTTCTCGATCGAGGCGGGCGAAGTGTTCGCTATAGTCGGTCCGTCGGGCACGGGGAAGTCCGTGACCCTTAAGCACATAGTGCGTCTGCTTACGCCCGATTCCGGGCGGGTCATGGTGGACGGCGTGAATGTTTCTGACTGTTCTTCGCGGCAGCTGCGGGCCATAAGGCGTCGCGTGGGCTATCTTTTCCAGGGCGGCGCGCTGTTGGCGTGGATGACTGTCGAGGAGAATGTGGCCCTGCCTTTGAAGGAGTGCGACTGCCTGCCGGACGCGCAGATAGACCGCCGCGTCGCCGAGGCCCTCGCCGCCGTGGAGCTTGCCGACGCCGCCGAGAAGTATCCGGCCGAAATTTCTGGCGGCATGCAAAAGCGCGCCGGTCTTGCCCGCGCCATAGTGCGCGAGTCTGATGTGGTTCTCTACGACGAGCCTACATCGGGGCTCGATCCCGTTACTTCGGTGACGATCAACCGCTTGATAAAGAAGCTCAACAAGACGTTGGGCATAACATCGGTCGTCGTCACGCACGATCTTCAGGGCGCGCTCGCGTTCGCCGACCGCATACTGTTGCTGAAGGACGGCAAGGCGGTCGAATGTTCCACCCCGGCCGATTTTGTGGCGTCGGACAATCCCGATGTGAAAGAGTTTCTGTCCGCGATGAAAGGAGAAATGCAATGAGTCGCAGAAAAAGCAACGCGTTCGCAGAGTTCATTACCGGCGTGTTCATGCTGGTGGTCTTGGCTCTTCTCGCATATTTCACGATAATCATATCGGGTGTCGATCTTATACGCGGCCGCGAAAGGGTGCGCGTGGCTATCGCCTTTGACGGCGTGGGGGGGCTCAAGAACCACGATAACGTAATGTATCGCGGCACGAAGGTCGGCACGGTCGAGGATGTCGAACTGACCGAGACGAATCTTGTCGCGGTCGTCGAGATAGACAAGTCGGTCATATTGCGAACCGGCTATCGCGCAACGGTACAGTCGATGTCGCTCCTGGGCGGCAATCACCTCGTGCTCGAAGAGGGCGAAGGCGAGATTATACCTCTCGGCGCCGGACTTCTGCACGGCGAAAAGCCTTCCGACTGGATGCGCGACATAGCCGAGGCGGTCAAGAACCTGAACGACATTACCGGCGGCGACGGTCTGAACGCAATAGTCTCCAACCTCACGGTCATGAGCGAGAAGGTCCGCGACATAAGCGAACGCGTCGAGCGCGGCGAGGGCACCCTCGGCAAGCTGCTCTCGAGCGACGATACCGTCTACGGCGATCTTCAGGCGACGGTCTCGAACGCGAATGTCGTCGCCGCCCGCCTCGCCGGCGGAGAAGGCACGATAGGCAGGCTTCTTTCGGACGACGGTACGGTCTACAACGATCTTAGATCTACGCTCGCCAACGCCAGCGAGGCTTCGGTCGATTTGAAGTACACCGTCTCGAACGCGAACGTGATCGCCGCGCGCCTTGCGAACGGCGAAGGCCCTCTCGGCCGCCTGCTCGCGAGCGATGAAACCGTGCTTGACGATCTCAAGGCGGCCATAGCCTCCTTCAAGACTGCTTGCGATTCGTTCGATGTCTCCGGTCTCAAGGGCGAGGCGTCAGACGTGCTTGCCCGCGCGGGCACGCTCGTAGATTCGCTCAATGTCGTGGCCGCCCGCCTCGCCAACGGCGAGGGCACGCTTGGCCGTCTCGCCGCCGACGATACGCTTTACAAGGAGATCGAAGGCCTCGTTCGCGATCTTCGCCAGGTGCTTGACAACTATCGCGACACCACCCCGATTTCGACTTTCACCTCGATCGCGACAGGTGCGCTTTGAAATACAGGTAAATATCGATGAAAAGAGAAGAATTGCAGGATGAGATAAGGCAAATCATTTTGTCGTCTGTCGAGGTTGACGGCCTCACTGCGGCGGACATCCCCGCGGACGAACATCTGTTCGGCGACGGCATCGGGTTGGACAGCATCGACGCGCTCGAGATAGGGGCCGCCTTGCGCAAGAAGTATCAAGTCAAATTCAAGGCGAATTCCGACGAGAATCGCGAGCATTTCAAGTCCGTCGCGACCCTTGCCGACTTCATCGCCGCGAACGCGGGCATAGAGCTGGAGGATTGAGCATGAAAACTAAAGAAGAGATACTTGCCGAGATTGCCGAGGTTCTCGCGACAGAGTTCGAGATACCGCGCGAAAAACTTGTCGCCGACGCGAAGCTTTATGAAGACCTTGATCTGGACAGCATCGACGCCGTCGATCTCGTGGTGCGCATTCAGCAGAGAACGGGCATAAAGGTCGTCGCCAGCGATTTCAAGAGCATCCGCACGCTCGGCGATGTGGCCGAAGTGATCGCGCGGCTCCTCGCAGAGCAGGCGAAGTGACGCGATGCGCGTACCGCGGCGAGGCACGTTTCTGCGCATTGCGCTGATGCCGTTGGTGGTGTGGGCGTTGTATGCGCTGAAGGCGAATGTGTGGTTTCGCCTCTATCCCGCGATAATGGTTTCGCTCGCGTTGGCTTCGTTCGCCGTTTCGCTTTGGCGCACCCCGCTCGTAGAGGTGTTCGCCCGCGGAATGGGCGAGAGCCTTGATGAACGCGGCGTGGAGTATTGCCGCCGCGTCACGGTCGTCTGGACGGTTTTTCTGGCGCTTCATCTGGCCGTGACGCTCGCGACCGTCTTTGCGTCCCGCGAAGTGTGGGCCGTCTACAACGGATGCCTCGCCTACGTGCTTATGGGCGCTCTGTTCGCCGGCGAATGGCTTTACAGAAGGAGAATCCGCCATGGCTGAAGTGGTTTTCGGCACCTCCGGCTCAACGGGCGACTCCAAGCCGATCGTCCGCACGGAAGAATCGTTGATGATGGACGCGGAATCGCTCGTCAAGGGTTTCCCCGAAATCTGGTCTTCGCGGCCTGCCGTGGTCGCGTCCGTTCGCCCTGAGCACATGTATGGCGCTCTCTGGCGCGTTAGAGCGCCTCGAGTCGCGGGGTGCGAGGTGTGTCCCTCGACGGTGTTCTCCGTGGAAGAGCTTGCGGAGTCTTGCAGGCGCTGCGGCAGAGTTCTTTTCGTCACCACGCCCTCGTTTCTCGAAAAGGCGATGCTCCACCCCGATTTCGCGTCGCTGAAGGGCGCCTTTGCCGCTATTGTGACATCTGGCAGCCTGTTGCGCGGCGAGACCTCGCTGGCCGTCGCCGAGGCCGTCGGGGTGTGTCCTCTGGAAATATTCGGCAGCACGGAGACGGGGACCGTCGCCAGCCGCGTTCGCGCGCGGGGGGAGGAATGGACGCTTTTCCCCGGCGTGTCCGCGAGCCTTTCCGCGAAGGGCACGATAATCGTCGATTCGCCGTTTGCGATGAAGCGTCCGTTCGAAATGTCCGACATGGTCAGGTTCGTCTCGGCAGACCGCTTTGTGTTGCTGGGCAGAAGCGACAGGCGAGTCAAGATACTGGAGAAATATGTTTCGCTCGCCGCGTCCGAAAAGGCCTTGGCGGAGCATCCGTTCGTGGATCGCGTGCGTGTAGAGGCGTTTGGCGACGCGGTTCCGCGCCTTGGCGCGTTGATCGTGCTGTCGCCCGAAGGCCGCGCCGCGCTCGCCGCATCGTCCTTTGCGGAGGTGTCGTTGCGCCTGCGCCACGATTTGCTCTCTAGTATGGACGAAACGGCTTTTCCCCGGCGAATCCGCTATGTCCGCGAACTGCCCGCAAACGAGCAGGGCAAGACTACCGTCGCGGCTGTACGCGCCGCGCTTGCGTCATGGTGCCAGGAGCCCGTCGTGCTTGGCTGGAGCGCGACGGATGACGGGCTTTCGGCCAGGCTGGCGTTTCCTCCGGACATGGAATGCTTCAAAGGCCACTTCCCCGGCTATGCCGTGCTGCCTGGTGTCGCGCAGCTCTACTTCGTGCGCCATTTTGCGCGGCAGGTTTTCGCCGATTTTCCCGAAATCGCCACATATCGCCGCCTGAAATTCCAGAAAATCGTCACCCCGCGCCGCGTTGTGGACTTGACGATGAAGCGGCGCGGAGCCGAATGCTTCGAGTTCGCGATAAAAGGCGAAACGGGGCCTTGTTCGTCGGGCATCGTCGAAAGGAGCGCGTAATGCTGTCGCTGCTCGCGGCTTCCGCCGTAGCCTTGGATATTGCAGTGCCGGCCCTGCGGCAAGCGCTCGATTCGAGCGCCGACTGGCGAATGGAACGCGAGCTTTCAGGCGCGCGGCGCACACTGGTTTCGACGGGAATCGTGGAGTGCGTCTCCGGCAAGGGGATAAAGTGGACTGTCCTGCATCCGTTTCCGTCTTCCGTCGAGATGACGCCCGAGAAGATGATTTTTGCGGACGAAGACGGCGCCAGCGAAAAGAGCCTTGACGAAATGCCGCATTATGCCGAAATAAGGGCGCGCACGGATTCGTTCGCGGCCGGGGACGAGAAGGCGTTCGACGGACTTTTCGAGCTCGACGCCTCGCTTGCACCGGACGGCAAGGGGTGGACTTTGCGGATGACGCCTGAGGTCAGGGCGATGCGGCGGCTGTTCACGAGCATAGAGCTGACCGGCGACGAGGCGCTCACCAATGTCGTGATGCAAACTGGGGACGGCGGTATCTCGCGGATACGCTTCAACCGCCGCTGAAACCAAAGAGTTAGCGCATTCTTCGCACCGTTTTACTGCGTACATTACACATTGGAGTATGGCAGCGCTTGGGCGGGGGCGGACTAAAGCGATGCGAAGCAAAGGGAGTATTACTCGTAATGGCCAGCGCAGGAATAGATCTTAAGCGTGTCGCCTTCAACCTTGAATACGATGCGGTTCTCCTCGTCAATGCGGACGCTCCACATGCTCGAAAGATTGCCTTTGAGAGGCTCTGGTTTGCCAATGCAATTGTAGCCGTTGCGCTCTATGCTTTGCAAAAGCTGATTGATGCGCTTGATGGTCTTCTTGTCGCGCCCTTGCCATTCAAGGTATTCTTCCCATGCGCGATCATTCCAGAGCTTCTTCACGCTACGGACCTCCGGCCGTGTGTCGTGGAAGCGCGCCGCGACTTGGCATTCGGCTTTGCTTCGTCATCAACTTCAATGAGGTCGTGGTAATGGCAGTTACGTCCATGTTCCATGTCGTCCATCCTTTGCAGAAGTTCCGACATCGGGCGCACGGAAGGACTGCGTTTCTGAATGGGGAACGGGATGCCCTGAAAATCAATAGAGTGCTGTATGAATACAGTTATTGCGCTGGACATGGTGAGCCCAAGGCTGCTGAAGAGGTCGTCGGCCCTCTGCTTGATGTCGTCGTCTATTCTGATGTTGATTTGTGCCATGGCTCTTTTTCTCCTTTGCGTGGATATAATATCAAATATTTATATGCAACGTCAAGACAGTGCTATACAAATTAATGAGTTGTAAATATGGCTAGCAATTATACAAGCATCATCCTTGCGGTGCCGCATGATGTCGGTGATCCGCTGGATTGCGACTGGCGTGAAAATGCGAAGGTTGCGGCATCGCCAAGGCCAATCATCGCATTCGCCCTTCGGGCTTGTTGCTCCACCCCGACACAAAAGCGGGCTTCGCCCGACACGAAAAGCCACAAACGCTACGCACCATATTTAGGAGTGTTCGTGAAGCCCGCAAAGCGGGCGTTTTCGTGTCGGCCGATAGGCCGTTTTCGTGTCTTGCGCAAGGCGACAATCCGAAGGAAGAAGCCACGACTTCGCCATGGCCGGGCAGAATGCCTAAGGCCAATGGGCGAAGGCGAGGCTTCAAGATGCGAAGCATCTGTCGCCTGCGCAAGCTTTCGTGGTCGCGCGTA
>ONWT01000027.1 GCA_900321575.1 uncultured Lentisphaerota bacterium
GAGGAAATGCTCGACCAGACGAAGGATCTGTACGCGCAGGAGCAGAAACTGATTGATCAGGCAATTCAGCTCTTCTCGCAGGTGATCCAGACCGAAAACCAGTCCATGCGCGATGCCATCCAGGCATAACGGGCGTACCGGACACGGCAAAAAGACACGAGGCGCACGCAAAGGCGCCTCGTGCTTTTTTTGCGATGGTTGCGGGTGGGGCGGTTATTTTGGTATAATTGCAATATGAAACTCGACCCTACCAAGATGAAAGACTGGCAGATAGCCGAAGCTGCCGAAGATTCACTCAAACCCGCTTGCGAACTTGTCGCAGAACTCGGGTTGCAAGACGATGAATGGGAGCCTTACGGCCGCGTATTGGCCAAGGTGGATGTCACGAAGGTTCTGCGGCGTGTAGGCGCAGGCCGCCGCGGCAAATATATCGACGTCACGGCCATAACCCCGACCGCCCTTGGCGAAGGCAAGACGACCACGACTCTCGGTCTGGTCGAAGGTCTGGGCAAGCTCGGCAAGAAAGTCGTCGGGTGCGTGCGGCAGCCTTCAGGCGGGCCTACGTTCAACATCAAAGGCAGCGCCGCGGGTGGCGGTCTCGCCCAGGTGGTGCCGCTCACATCGCTCTCTCTCGGGCTTACGGGCGATATAGACGCCATCACAAACGCCAACAATCTGGCGATGGTTGCGCTGAATTCGCGCATGCAGCACGAGCGCAACCACGATGACGCGTGGCTGGCCGAAAGGGGGCTTAAGCGGCTCGACATCGATCCCGAGCGCATACAGTTCCGCTGGGCCATGGATTTCTGTGCCCAAGGGTTGAGGAATATCGAAATCGGGCGCGGCGGCAAGCTGGACGGTTTCAACTGCCAAAGCGGATTCTACATCACCGTCGCCTCCGAGGTGATGGCGATATTGGCGATGAGCGCCGATCTAGCCGATCTGAGAAAGCGGCTATCGAAGATCATCGTGGCCTACACGAAGAGCGGCGCGCCCGTGACCACGGCCGATCTTGAGGTGGACGGCGCGATGTGCGCGCTTCTGGTGAACGCGATCAAGCCGACGCTCATGCAGTCCCTCGAAGGTCAGCCGGTGTTCGTCCATGCGGGGCCCTTCGCCAACATTGCCATAGGGCAGAATTCGGTCGTGGCCGACCGGCTGGCCTGCGCGCTCGGCGATTATGTCGTCACCGAGAGCGGATTCGCCAGCGACATGGGCTTCGAGAAGTTCTGGAACATCAAATGCCGCTGTTCTGGTCTCAAGCCGGACGCGGTGGTGCTCGTGGCGACCGTGCGTGCGCTGAAGGCCCACGGCGGCGCCCCTGCGGTCAAGGCAGGGCTCCCGCTCGACCCCGTTTACACGACCGAGAATCTGGAGCTGCTCGAGAAAGGCTGCGAAAATCTGCTCGCCCATATCGACATAATCCGCCGCAGCGGCGTGCAGCCTGTGGTATGCCTCAACGCATTCTACACCGATACGCAGGCCGAGCGCGATCTTGTGCGCCGCGTGGCCGAAAAGGCCGGCGCCACTTTCGCCGTGAGTGACCATTGGCTGAAGGGTGGCGAAGGCGCACTCGAGCTCGCAGAGGCCGTTATAAAGGCTTGCGAGGCGCCCAACAAGTTCGCGTTCCTGTGCGACCTGGCGGAACCTCTGAAAGACCGCATCGAGAAGCAGGTCAAGGAGGTGTACGGCGGCGACGGGGTCGATTTCGAGCCCGAGGCGCTCAAGAAGCTGGAGATGTTCCAGTCCAACCCCGAGACGGCGCGGCTGCCGATATGCGTTGCGAAGACGCAATATTCGCTTTCGCACGACCCCAAGCTGCTCGGGCGGCCGAAGGGGTGGCGCATGCCCGTGAAGGACGTGCTGATCTACCAGGGTGCAGGGCTTATCGTGCCCGTGGCCGGCGAAATCAAGCTCATGCCGGGAACCTCCGCGTCGCCTGCATACCGCAGGATCGATGTGGATGTCGAGACCGGCAAGGTAAAGGGATTGTTCTGAAATGAAGCGTTCGATCGTTCTTGCCGCTAGTATAGCGCTTGGCGTGATCGCGGCTGCCCTGACGCAACTTTACGTAAGCGCGAAAGACGCCGAAGTGCGCGCGCAGAAAGAGTCCATCAACAAACGCTATGGAACGATCGAGGTTCTCGTCTTTGCGAAAGACATCCCGATGGGGACGGTTCTCTCTGCGGGCGACATCGAGGCGCGGGTCGCCCCCAAGCTCGGCTTGAGGGGGCAGGCGGTGCCGGCGGAAAGCCTCAGGGACGCGGTGGGCCGCAAGGTGCTGCTCAGCCACGAGGCTGGCGAGGTGGTTTTCTGGAGCGATCTCGACGGGGGCAATCCGCTGGAACGGGGACTGTCGGCCGACTTGAAGCCCAAGATGAGGGCGATCTCCATAAATTGCAGCGGAGCCGCGGCGGTGTCCGGGATGGTCAGGCCGAACGACCATGTCGATGTCATAGGGACATTCGCGTTTCCCGGCGACGACGGCAAGATACGCAACGGCGACGTGCAGACGCTGACGATTCTGCAGAACGTGCTTGTTCTCGCGACCGGGCAGACTACTGCGAAGAGCAGAACGATCGAGGGCGATCCGGGGCGCGGATACTCCACGGTGACGCTCGAGGTCTCGCCGCGCGAAGCCGAAATGCTGGCCTTTGCCGAGCACATGAAGGGCAGGCTTGTGCTGACGCTGCGCTCGCGTACCGACGTTACCTACGAGTCGGAACTGCCCAAGGTCGATTTCGAGATGGTCAAGAGCGAAATGGAGTCTCTCAACATGGAGCGTCAGCGCAGGCTTGGAGGTCGCTGAGATGGTTCTGACAACGCTCGTCGACGGAATGCGCGAAACGCGCGAGCTCGCGGACGGCAGCTACCTGATCGGGCGGGGAGAAGGGTGTCCGATACGGTTTGACTTTCCGGACATATCGGAGCGGCATGCCATATTGACGGTGCGCGACGGCCGGGCTTCGATCGAAGATCTTCATTCCCGCAACGGGACGTACGTCAACGGCGAGATGATAGAAGGCCGCGTCTTGCTGAACGGCGGGCATGTTGTGCAGATCGGCTCGAATATGCTGAGGATCACCGGCGGCGAGCAGGCGCGGCAGACCGTGAACGAGGCGGAAGAAAATGCTTTCGAAGAAGCGCCCGCTGAAGCGCCAGACGGGACTAAGGATGCGCCCGACACGCGTCTGCGCGAACTGCGCCAGAACGTGCAGCGCCAGATTCAGCGCGAGCTACTGAAGCGGATGGACATAAAACGCCTGTCGGTGCAGGGTATCGACAACGCCCAGCTCGAAGAAGTCGCGCAGGAGAAGATTCGCCAGATAATAAACGAGGTTGTCGCCAACGGCAGGCTGCCGGAAGAGATCGACCCCGTAAGGCTTGAAGAGGACGTCTTCAACGAGGCTATGCGCCTCGGCCCTCTGGAAGCGTTGCTCGAAGACGACAGCATCAGCGAAATAATGGTGAACGGTCCGTCGAAGGTTTATGTCGAGCGGAACGGAAAACTCGAGCTTTCGGACTGCCAATTCACAGACGACGGCAGCGTTCTCGCTGTCATAGAGCGCATTGTTTCGCCGCTTGGCCGCCGTATTGACGAATCGCAGCCGTATGTGGATGCCAGACTTCCGGACGGCTCGCGCGTGAATGCGATAATTTCGCCGCTGTCGCTTTCGGGGCCGACGATCACCATACGCAAATTCGCCAAGAAGGCGCTGTCGGCTGACGATTTCATACGGTTTGGCACATGGACGCACAACATGGCGGAGTTTATGAAGCTGTGCGTGCTGCTCAGGAAGAATATCATAGTGGCGGGCGGCACAGGTTCGGGCAAGACGACGCTGCTGAATCTGCTCTCGGGGTTCATTCCCGAACGGGAGCGCATTATCACAGTCGAGGACGCGGCTGAACTCAGGCTGCAGCAACCGCATGTGGTGCGCCTCGAGGCGCGGCCGCCGAATATCGAAGGCAAAGGCGCGGTGGCGATCAGAGATCTCGTCAAGAACTGCCTCAGAATGAGACCCGACCGCATAATCGTGGGCGAATGCCGCGGCGGCGAGGCTCTGGACATGCTGCAGGCGATGAATACGGGCCACGACGGTTCGCTCACGACAGTGCACGCCAACTCTCCGCGCGACGTGATATCGCGGCTTGAGACAATGGTGCTGATGAGCGGCATGGAATTGCCTTCCCGTGCAATACGCGAGCAGATATCGAGCGCTGTCGACATAATAATCCAGGAGGCCCGATTGTCCGACGGCTCCCGCAAGGTCGTAGCGATAACTGAGGTTACCGCCCTGGAAGGCAACCAGATCGTGATGCAAGACCTGTTTGCGTTCCGCCAGACCGGTCTGGGCGACCGCGGCAAGATCATAGGCTCGTTTGCGCCTACGGGGGCCATGCCGACATTCTACGACCGGCTTGCGGGGATGGGACTGTCCGTAGACCCCAAGATGTTCAACCCCGATTCGCTGGAAGATGTCGTGATAAGGAGCGTATGACGTTCGAACCCGAGATCGTCAAATGGTCCATCGCGATTCTCTCCGCGGCCTCTGCGGGCGGCTTTGCATGGTATTTCGGTTCAGGAATCAAGATAAAGGCCGGTTGGCAGAACGGCGATTCGCCGCTTGCGAGATGGCTTGACGGGCGTCGTCGCGCCAAGTTCGACGAGCAGCTTCCCGAAGCGCTGTCCACGATGTCGAATGCTCTCCGCGCCGGCTTTTCGATCATGCAGGCGTTCGACACGGTGGCAGAATCGGGGGAGAGCCCTATAGCCGACGAATTCAAGATACTGCAGCAGCAGCTCAGGCTCGGCATGGGTTTCGAGGAGTCGCTGGAGTCCCTCTCGAAAAGAGTCGGCTCCGAAGATCTTTCGCTCGTCACGATGGCGATCGCGATAAGCCGCAGGACAGGCGGCAACGTCACGGAAATCTTCGACAAGATATCCGACACTATACGCGGACGCCAGAAGATCGAGCGCAAGGTCAGAACATTGACCGCCCAGGGCAGGATGCAGGGCTTGATAGTGTCGGCGATGCCGATAGTGCTCGGCGGCATAATGACGGCCATAAAGCCGGATATGATGCTGCCTTTTCTGTGCAGTCTGCCCGGGGTTGTCGCGATTGCCGCGATGATCGCCCTGATCGTTGCGGGCTGGCTTATGATACGCAAGATAATAAAAATAGATGTTTGACATATGGCAGGCAGATTCATCACATTCGAAGGCGGCGAAGGGTGCGGCAAGTCGACGCAGTGCAGGCGGCTTGCGGAGGCGCTGAGGGAGAAGGGCGTCGAGGTCGTTGTCACGCGCGAGCCCGGCGGCACAAGACTCGCGGAACTCATTCGCGGACTGCTGAAAGACGAGCGGGACGATCCTCCATGCGACAGGGCGGAGCTTTTGCTGTTCCTTGCGGCCAGAGCGCAACTCGTCAAAAACGTGATCGGTCCGGCTCTCGCATCTGGCGCATGGGTCGTGTCGGACAGGTTCAGCGATTCCACGTTCGCCTATCAAGGCTATGGACGCGGCCTGCCCATCGACATTTTGAGAATGGCCAACGATTTCGCCTGCGGCGGCTTGAAGCCGGACATGACTCTGCTTTTGGACGTGCGCCCCGAGACGGCGATCGGGAGAATGCGCCGCCGCGAGGCCGAGACCAACACTTCGGCTGATCGCATCGAGCTCGCGGGCGCCGAATTCCATGCGCGGCTCAGAGCCGGCTTTCTGGAGCTGGCCGCGGCGGAGCCAGACCGCATACGGGT
The DNA here is from genome assembly GCA_900321575.1 of uncultured Lentisphaerota bacterium. GTDB lineage: Bacteria > Verrucomicrobiota > Kiritimatiellia > RFP12 > UBA1067 > UBA1067. Next base: position 5,761 of record ONWT01000027.1, read on the forward strand.
AATCGACGCGAACGGCACCCCCGACGAGGTCTGGTGCCAAGTGCGCCAAAATATGATACAATACAACATATTCTGAAAACAGAAACCCCAACGAGGAGAATCGCAATGAAATATGTATGCAAAATATGCGGCTGGGTTTACGATCCGGCGGAGAACAACGGCGTCGAGTTTGCGGACCTTCCCGACGACTGGACATGCCCCACGTGCGGTGTAGGCAAGAGCGAATTTGAACCTGCCTGATGCATATGAACTTATCTCCAGAGCCATAGACGGCGGTCACGCCGCCAATGGCTATCTGATTTGCGGAGATATCAACGGCGGATGCTTGGAGCTAACCAAGCATCTGTTGTTTAAGTTGTTTCCTGCCGAGAGATCGCAGATAGAGAACATGTGCCACCCGGATGTCGTCTATCTGCGCCCGACCGGAAAAAGCAGGACGATCAAGGTCGCTCGCGGTAAGGATGATGCCGGTCCGGGAATGCGCGACGGCCTCATAGACGTGATGTCGACCACGGCTTTTTCTGGCGGATGGAAGGTCGGCATCGTCGTCGGCGCCGACAGAATGCAGGAGGCCGCCGCGAATGCGTTTCTGAAGACTCTTGAAGAGCCGCCGCCGAAAACGCTTTTCCTGCTGCTTACCGACCAGCCGGACTCGATACTGCCCACGATCGTGTCGCGTACCCAGCGGATAGATTTGCCGATGCCGTCCGGGATGCTTGAGGGCGAGTGGCGCGAACGCGTCGCCGCGGTGATGAATTCGTGTGCGGGCGAAGCCGTCTTCGAGAAGGCTCAGGCGGGCGAACGCCTGTCGGAGATATTGGGCGAGCTGAAGGACGAGGCCGAAGCGGAGGATGTCGCGCTTGCCAGAAAGGCGTTTTACAAGACCGTCATGAACTTCGTCCGCAATTGGGCGGTTGAAGGGCGTTTGCCTCTGCATCAGGCGTTTCGCAACATAGAGGCGGTCGAAGACGCCTATCGCCAAAGCGAAAGGGCCATGGGCGACGAATCCGTTTTGTGCTGCATGGCGGACAGGATTGTATGGCCGCAATGAAGATAGCCCTTTCGACGAATTGGTGCAACATGCGCCTCAAGACGGGCGAGGAGATCGCCGACGAGGCGCTTTCGCTCGGCTTCGACGCGCTTGAGTTGGGCTTCAGAACCGCAATCGAGCAGGTCGCCGGGTTCAAGTCGCGCTTGGACGAGATTCCCGTGGGCAGCGTGCACGCGTTCTGCCCCGTCCCCGTATCGGCGCCGCACGGCCATCCTGAACTTTTCTCTCTGGCGAGCTTTGACGCCGGGGCCAGATCGCTTGCGCGGGTTCATGTCGCGAACAACATACGCTTCGCCGCCGAAATGGGCGCCGATACCGTCGTGCTTCATGCGGGGCGTGTTTTGTTTTCCGGCCTTTTCAGGGTGAACAGTTCCGAGACATTGAGATCGGCGCTTGTGAAATGCGGCAACGACGTGTCTGCGCCCGCATACCAAAAAGCCTTTGCCCGCGCAAAGGCGATAAGAACGGCGCGCGGCGAAAGGATGCTGGAGCTCTTCAAAAGCGAAATTTCGCAGCTGGTGCCGATATTGCAGGCGAACAACGTGACGCTGGCCTTCGAGAACTTGCCGTATTACGAAGGGTTCCCGGACGAGGACGAGATGGCCCGCGTGCTGGACGAGTTCCCTGGCGCCCCCGTGAAAGCATGGTTCGACACCGGCCACGACCGCGTCAGAAAGATGCATGGCTGGGTCGAAGAGAAAACGGCGCTCGACATCAGGGAAGATGCTTTTGCCGGGATGCACCTGAACGACGTGAAGGATTATTTCGACGATCACCTTCCGCCGGGAGAGGGCAATGTCGATTTTGCCGCGCTCAAACCCCTTGCGGAGAAGGTCGGGCACATAGTGGTCGAGCCTTCGGCGTCGGTAAAGAGGGAAAATCTCGAAAATGGACTTTCTCTGATACGCAATCTTTGGAGTGAAACATTATGAGCAAACTACATTTAGGCGTTCTGGGTTCAGGAGCCGGTTCGAACATGCAGTCGATAGTCGACGCCATAGAGAATGGTACGCTTGACGCCGACATCAAGTTGGTTCTCGCCGATGTCGAGGACGCGAAGATTCTCGACCGCGCCAGACGGCATGGAATAAAATGCATGTATCTCGACTGTGCGCCCTGGAAGACGAAATTGGAAGGCCCCGCCGAAGACAGATGCATCGGGCTTCTCAAAGAGAACGGCGTCGATACCGTCGTCCTGGCCGGCTTCATGCGCATCGTCAAGCCGAAGCTGCTCGCGGCGTTTCCGAACCGCGTGCTGAACATACATCCTGCCCTACTGCCGGCCTTTCCGGGAGTCCACAGCTGGACGCAAGCCCTAGAATACGGGTGCAAAGTGGCCGGCGTTACCGTGCATTTTGTCGATGCGGGAACGGACTCCGGTCCCATAATCGTCCAGAAGGCCGTTCCCGTGCTGGAGAACGACACGCCTGAATCTCTTCACGCCCGCATACAGATTCAGGAGCATTTGGCGTTTCCCGAGGCGTTGAATATCGTCGCTTCGGGGAAGTACCGCATAGAAGGGCGTCGCGTTGTTATCGGGGAGTGATGAAATGTTCGAAGAATTGAAGAGTATTGTGGAGCAGACACTGGACGAGGTGCTGCCGAAAGCGCAAGTCCGTCCGTCGGTGTTGAGCGAGGCCATGCGGTATGCCGTCGGCTCGGGAGGCAAGCGGGTGCGTCCGCTCATATGCCTCGCGTCGGCGATTGCTGCGGGCGGCAAGAGCGAGGACGCGAAGTTTGCCGCGGCGGCGATAGAGATTCTGCACAACTACACGCTCGTCCACGACGATTTGCCGGCGATGGACAACGACGTGGAACGTCGCGGCAACCCCACTGTATGGAAGAAGTACGGCGAGGCGAATGCGATTCTCGTCGGCGATGCGCTGCAGGCGCTCGCGTATGCCGTCGCCGCGAAATCGCCTGTGAATCCGGGCCGCATAATCGCCGAACTCGGTGTCGCCGGCCTCGGCGTCGTCCAGGGTCAGGTCGAGGATATCGCGGCGACGAAAGATGTCGATTTCATATACACCCACAAGACGGCGGATCTCTTTGTCGCCGCTGCGGTCATGGGCGCGCTCGCGGCGAATGCCTCCGGCGCGGACACGGAAAGGTTGCGTTCTTTCGCCCTGAATCTCGGGCTGGCCTTCCAGTATGAAGACGATCTGCTCGATTGCGATTCGCCGTACGGGCGCGACAAGACGGCGCAATTGGCGGCTGAATGCACTTCGGCGGCAATTGCGGCGCTTGAAGGGCTGCCGGGCGACACATCGTTTTTGCGCACTTTGGCCTCGCGGCTGCTTGGGCGCGAAGTCTGATGCCGCGCGTGAAATTATGGTATAATACGACGATATTATTGGAGAAAACAGTATGGAAAAGCACTATGACGCGAAGGCGGTAGAGGCCAAGTGGTACAAGATGTGGGAGCAACAGGGGTGTTTTCATGACGAACCCGGCAAGGGCGAGCCTTATTCCGTTGTGATCCCTCCGCCGAATGTGACGGGAATTCTTCATATGGGGCATGCGCTCAATCAGACTATTCAGGATATTCTGGTGCGCTGGCGCAGAATGCAGGGCCGCAATACGCTTTGGCTACCCGGCACGGACCATGCGGGAATCGCCACCCAGAATGTGGTCGAGAAGGCTCTCAAGAAAGAAGGCAAGCGCCGTCAGGACCTTGGCCGCGAAGCGTTTGTCGAGCGGGTCTGGGAATGGAAGCGCCAGTATGGCGGCACTATTGTCCATCAGCAGCGCATGCTCGGCAACTCGACGGACTGGCGGCGCGAGCGCTTTACGTTCGACGAAGGCTGCTCCAAGGCTGTTGCGAAGGTGTTTACCCAACTGTATGACGAGGGGCTCATATACAAAGGCAATTATATCGTCAACTGGTGCCCCAGGTGCGGAACGGCCTTGGCCAACGACGAAGTTGAGCACGAGGCCAATCACGGACATCTCTGGTATGTGCGCTATCCCGTCTCGGGCAGCGCGCTCGGCGTCAGGGGCGAACTCAACAAGGACTACATCTCCGTCGCGACCACGCGCCCCGAGACGTTGCCCGGCGACACTGCGGTCGCAGTGAATCCGAAAGACGAACGGTTCGCGGCGCTTGTCGGCAAGACGGTCGTTCTGCCGCTCACCGGGCGAGAGATACCCGTGATCTCCGACGACTACGTCGAGAAGGAGTTCGGCACGGGTATCGTCAAGATTACTCCTGCGCATGACCCCAACGACTTCCTCGTAGGCAAGAGGCACAATCTTGCCGAGATTAACATAATGACGGACGACGGGCATATGAATGAGCTCGCCGGCGCCAAATATGCGGGGATGGACCGCTTTGAATGCAGAAAGGCCCTCGTCGCCGATCTGGAGGCCGGCGGCTATCTGGACCACATCGAGGACTACGAGAACCAGGTCGGCCATTGCTATCGCTGCCATGAAGTTGTGGAGTCCCGTCTTTCGAAGCAGTGGTTCGTGAAGATGAAACCGCTTGCCAAGCCCGCGATTGAGGCTGTGCGCAACGGCAGCGTGCGGTTCGTCCCTGAACGGTGGTCCAAGATATACTTCAACTGGATGGAGAATATCCAGGACTGGTGCATTTCTCGTCAGCTTTGGTGGGGCCATCGCATACCTGCGTATTACTTCGGCGACCATGTCGTAGTGGCCGAGACTGCCGATCAGGCGCTGGAAATGGCGCGCAAGATCGACCCGGGCGTGACGGCTGCCGATCTCGAGCAGGATCCCGACGTCCTCGACACGTGGTTCAGCTCGTGGCTTTGGCCGTTCTCGACGCTTGGCTGGCCCGAGAAGACTGCCGATCTCGACTACTATTATCCGACCGAAGATCTTGTGACCGCACAGGACATTATTTTCTTCTGGGTGGCCCGCATGATCATGGCCGGCATACATTTCATGGGCAAGCCGCCTTTCCGGAACATCGTCATCCACGGTATCGTCCGCGCGGCCGACGGCTCCAAGATGTCGAAGTCGAAGGGCAACTCGCTCGATCCGCTAGAATTGATCGGCACATACTCCGCGGACGCGCTCCGTTTCTCGATAGCCTTGATAACTTCGCTGGAGTGCGACACGAAAGTCAACAAGGAGAAATTCGAGATCGGGCGCAATTTCGCCACGAAAATCTGGAACGCCGCCCGCTTCATGGAGATGAACGGCGCGTGTGAAGCGCCGTTTGAAAACCTCACGAGCGACGAGAAGCATATTCTCTGGGCGACGGATGCCGTCTGCAAAAAGGTGGACGAGCTTCTCGGTCAGTATCGCATCCAGGATGGCGCGCTTGCGATCTACGACTTCTTCTGGACACAGATATGCGACTGGTTTGTCGAATATGCTAAGGACGCTCCCGACAAGGCCAGAGCCTTCGCGATTCTGCGAGACGTGTTCTACAAGGCGCTTCGTCTCCTTCATCCCTACATGCCGTTCGTGACCGAAGAGGTCGCGCATCAGCTCGGTTACCTGAAAGGGGACGAGTCGATTATGCGTTCGGAATTCCCAGTCGGCTATTCCGACGCGCAAAAGCAGTCTTGGGGGCTCTCGCAAGAGACGTACGATTTCGTGAACGCCAAGCGCGAAGCCATAACGGCCTTGCGCGCGTTGAGGGCCGAGTACAAGGTCGCGCCGTCCACATTCGTCAAGGTGACGATAGCCACCGACGACGATCGCGCGAAGGCCGAAGCCGAGTCGCTCAAAAAGGCCATGCGTGCGGAGTCTGTCGATTTCGCGCCCGCGGGGAGCGACTTTGCGATGCCGTCGAAGATTACCCGTTTCGGCACAGTCTATCTGTCGCTGGAAGGTCTTGTCGACAAGGCAGCCGAAGCCAAGCGCATCGCGGGCGAACTCGCCAAGCTCGCAGGCTTCATAAAGTCCAGCGAGGCGAAACTCTCGAACGAAAACTTCGTCGCGCACGCCCCCGAGGCCGTGGTCGCCGAGGCCAGACGCAAGCTGGCCGAGAACAAGGAGAAGGTCGCCCAGCTGGAGAAGCTGGCGAAACTTTTCGCCTGACAATAATTTTTGAACAACAACACGGAAAATTTGCTATAATACCTTTGTATGAAAAATAACGCCAAGACTAAGGTTCGCATAACCGATACCACGTTGCGTGACGCCCACCAGTCGCTTTGGGCGACAAGAATGCGCACTGATGACATTCTCAAAATAGCTGAGAAGATCGACGATGCCGGCTATTATTCGCTCGAATGCTGGGGCGGGGCCACTTTCGATGTCTGCATGCGATTCCTTCGCGAGAATCCGTGGGAGCGTCTGCGCCAGATCAAGAAGGTCTGCAAGAAGACGCCTCTCCAGATGCTGCTTCGTGGCCAGAATCTGCTCGGCTACAAGCACTATCCCGATGATATCGTGGAGCGTTTTATCGCGTTGGCCTGCGAAAACGGTATGGATATTTTCCGCGTGTTCGACGCGCTGAACGATCCGCGCAATATCGAGCAGGCGGTGAAATGCGTCAAGAAATACGGCGGCCATGCCCAGGGTACGATAAGCTACACCACCTCGCCGGTCCACACGATTCCCGCCTATGTCGCGCTTGCCAAAGAGCAGGTGGCCATGGGTATAGATTCGCTTTGCATAAAGGATATGGCGGGTATTTTGACGCCCGGCGCGGCGCGCGAGCTCATTGGCGCGCTCACGAAGGCGCTTCCCGAGCTGCCGATTCAGGTCCACTCCCACATGACCAGCGGCATGGCGGCTGCCATGTATATGGCCGCCGTCGAGAGCGGTGCTGGGTGTGTGGATTGCGCAATATCCACGATGAGCTCCTTCTCGTCGCAGCCGCCGACCGAGTCGGTTGTCGCGATTTTGGAGTCCGAAGGGTTTGATACCGGTCTCGACCAGAACAAGCTTGCCGAGATTAACGCGTATTTCAAAGGCGTCAAGGCGAAGCGCCAGCCTCTTTCTTCCGCGAAGGTCGAGCCGGTCGATGCCGGCGTGCTCGTTCATGCCATTCCCGGCGGGATGATCTCGAATCTCCGTTCGCAGCTCGCCCAGCAGGACGCGCTCGACCGTCTGCCCGAGGTGCTGGAGGAGCTGCCCAATACGCGCGCCGATATGGGCTATCCGCCGTTGGTGACGCCCACTTCGCAGATAGTCGGCGTCCAGAGCGTGTTGAACGTGCTGTCCGGCAAGCGCTATTCGATGGTTACCGACGAAACGAAACGCTACGCCGCCGGCTACTACGGCCGTACTCCCGCGCCGATAGAGCCCAAACTCAGGAAGAAATTGATGGGCGGCCTTAAGCCGATTACGTGCCGTCCGGCCGATCTGCTCAAGCCCGGTCTTGTCGCGGCGGCCTCAGAATTGCCGCCGAACACGATAAAGGCCGAGGAGGATATCCTGTCTTACGCGCTGTTCCCCGAAGTCGCGCTTGGCTACTTCAAGTGGCGCAATGCAGACCCTTCGAAACGCGAGCCGATTCCTGCCGATGTCGAAGAGGCCAAGTCGGCGGCTTCTCCCGTTCCGCAGGCCGCCGTGCCTGCCGCGGAAAAGGGCGCTACCAATCAGGCTCCCGTCTCGGGCTCGCCCGTGCTGGCCCCGCTTAACGGCACTTTCTACCGCAGCGACGCCCCCGGAAAGCCGCAGATGGCCGCCGATGGCGCTGCCGTCAAGGCCGGCGACGCCGTCTGCGTCGTCGAGGCGATGAAGCTTTTCAATCCCATAAAGGCTTCGGCCTCGGGTAAAATCACATTTCTCGTCGAGCATGGCAAGCCTGTCACGAAGGGACAGGTTCTGGCCACGATAGAATGAATATTGCAAAGTCTTAAGGAGGTGCTGTGATGGCTACAGAAAAAGTGCGCAATCCGCGTATTCTCATTGTTACGCCCGAGATAACCTACTTGCCTGAAGGCATGGGCAACCTGGCGGGCAAGATGTCCGCCAAGGCCGGCGGCATGGCTGACGTGTCGGCTTCGCTAGTTGCGGCGCTGCACGAGCTTGGGGCAGATGTCCATGTTGCCCTGCCCCATTATCGGCGCATGTTTCATGTCGAGACCGCGCAGTTGGTCGCTTCCGAACTTCGCCGGTACAAAAGCCATCTCCCCGACGAGAGAATACATCTCGCAGAGGATCGCTGCTTCTATTATCGCGATACCGTCTATTCGCGCGGCGACGGCAACATAAAGCTGGCGCTTGCTTTCCAGCGCGAAGTCATAAACAACATCATCCCCCGCGTGCAGCCCGATCTGATACACTGCAACGACTGGATGACCGGGCTTATCCCCGCGGCGGCCCGCCGCGAAGGAATTCCCTGCCTGTTCACGGTCCACAATATCCATACCCAGAAGCTCACTCTTGCGCAGATAGAAGACGCAGGTATCGACGCGGCCGAGTTTTGGATGAACCTCTACTACAGCTATCCGCCATACAATTACGAAGAGTCCCGCAACGGCAATCAGATAGATCTCCAGGCTTCGGGCGTGTTCGGCGCCCACTTCATAAATACGGTATCGCCGACGTTCCTTCAGGAGATCGTCAACGGCTGGCATTCGTTCATACCCGACTCCATCCGTAACGAAATCCGCAACAAGTTCAACGCGGGGTGCGCGGCCGGTATTCTCAACGCGCCCGATCCGACGGACAATCCCGCGACCGACGACAAGATACCTTTCCGCTACGGTCCCGAGAATCACCACGAGATGAAGCGCAAGAACAAGCTCGCCCTGCAGCACGCTCTCGGCCTTGAGGAAAATGCCGACGCTCCGCTGTTCTTCTGGCCGAGCCGTCTCGACCCCATACAGAAGGGGCCTCAGCTGCTTACCGACATTGCGTACCGCTTCCTCGAAAAGTATGCCCCTGACGGCGCCCAGCTCGCGATTATCGCGAACGGACCCTACCAGCAGCCTTTCTGGGACATTCGCGAGTTCCACGGTCTGCACAGCCGTCTTGGCGTGCACAATTTCGACGGCCGCCTGTCGCAGCTCGGTTTCGCCGGCAGCGACTTTACGCTCATGCCTTCGCTGTTCGAGCCTTGCGGGCTGCCTCAGATGCAGGCGCCTATATACGGTTCGCTGGCGATTGCGCACAATACCGGCGGTCTGCACGATACGGTCGAGAATGTCGATGTCGGCTCTTCGACGGGCAACGGCTTCGTCTTCGACACCTATGATTCGGGCGGACTCTTCTGGGCGCTAGATCAGGCGATGGCGTTCTACCGCCAGCCCGCCGAGATCAAAGATCGCGAGATTTCGAGAATCATGTCCGAATCTCTGAGACGCTTCAACCACGAGGCTTGCGCAAAGGAGTACATCAAGCTTTACGAGCGCATGCTTGATCGCCCCCTGGTGCGCTGATAGATGCAGGGTATTGGCGCTTGTGTTGTTCTCGCCGCCTCGCGATGCGGGGTGGCGAGGTATGGTTTGATACGATGAAATGCGAAATTTGCAACAATAAGGATGCGGAGACTGCTATAAGCGTCAAGAGGGACGGTGAAGAGCAGGAGCTTTACGTCTGCAAGGACTGTGCGCGCCAAGAGAGGCTGCGCCGCCAGAAGAAGAGCCAGCGTACGCACAAGAGCCTGGGCGGCGCGCATGGGGTTTCCGTATCCGTGACCCAGGTCGGCGGCGACGGTGCCTCGCCGCCCCAGTTTCTCGAGGCTTTGATGAATGCCGTCAACGGCATGGTCAGCGACATGGAGCGTGCGGAAAAAGAGAAGCGCGCACGCAAAGAGCCCAAGTTCTCCACATTCCCCTCGTCGCGAGTCGATGCCGAATACAGAATCGGCGAGCGCCTCCATCTTGAGGGGCTTCACCTCATAGGCGAGATGCCCGCCGTTCAACGCGCCGTCGACGCGCTCGAAATGCGGCTTGTGGGCGTCGATGCCGATGGCGTCAAGGAGACCGGCCACGTCTACACGCTTGAATTCGCTTGCTCTCCCGCGAGAGCCAAGCGTGTCGTCAAGGATATCGTCGATCAAGAACGCAATGCCCGCGTGCGCCTAATGACCGAAATGCCGCGCGTGTTTGGCGATTCTCTCTGCCGCGCGCTTGCGATATTGAAAAATTGCCGCCTGCTTTCTTCGGGCGAGTTTTTCGATCTGCTTTCGCCGTTGCGCCTGGCTGCGCTCGAAGATATGCTGGACGGCATCACCCTGGATGAAATCGACGCGTGTCTCGCCCAGACCGACCTTTCGTCGAAAGACGAATCTTTGTCGCTCGAAGACCGCGACGCCGCCGATTCCGAAAGGGCGGACGAAATGAACCGCCGCTTCGAAGATGTGATGCTGAATGAACGCGCCGAGGAGAGATTTCTGTGAGTATGATGTTTTCGAAGAATGCGATGGACGCCCTAAACGCCGCCACCAGCTGTGCGGCGCAGTTCGGCCACGACCATATCGGCAGCGAGCACATTTTCATGGCCATACTCGCGATGCCGAAGTGCGGCGCGTCGCAGCGCCTTGTCAGTCTCGGGCTTTCGCTTGACGAGCTTTCGGAGTCCATAAAGGGCATGATATCCGGCAATGCCGAGCCTGTCATGCAGCGTGGTCCCTTGCCGGTTACCGCGCGGACAAAGAAGGTCGTGGAGATGGCCGGCGTCGAGGCGGGGCCGGGCAATCCGGTGACGACGGTGAATCTTGTGAGCGCAATGCTCCGCGAAGGCGAGAATGTCGCTGCACAGCTTCTTTTCAATGTTGGAGTCACCTTCGAGAAGTTTCTCGCGGCCGGCATGCAGGGCTCGCCCGCCGAGAACTCCGGCGACGATGAACGCGAGGACGGCGACGCCGCCGAAGCCAGCGGCGATTCGGAGGGCGGAGAGGTTCATAGAGGCGAAAACGGCAAGGCCCAGAAGACTCCTACTCTGAACTCTTTCGGCCGCGACCTTACCGATCTTGTCCGGCAGGGAAAGCTCGATCCCGTAATCGGCCGCGAGAAGGAGCTTCGCCGAGTGATACAGATACTTTCTCGCCGGACCAAGAACAATGCCGTGCTTATCGGAGAGGCCGGCGTCGGCAAGACTGCGGTGGCTGAAGGCCTTGCCCATGCCATACACATGGGCGCCGTGCCGGAGAAGATGCAGTCGAAGCGTGTCGTCGCTCTCGACATGGCCCGCGTCGTCGCGGGCACCCAGTATCGCGGGCAGTTCGAAGAGCGGCTTAAGCGCATAATCGACGAAACCAAGCGCAGCGGCAACATAATACTGTTTCTGGACGAGATTCACACCATGGTCGGGGCCGGCGGCGCAGAAGGCGCCATGGACGCCGCGAACATCCTGAAGCCCGCCCTCGCGCGCGGCGAGCTGCAGTGCGTGGGCGCGACCACGCTGAAGGAATACCACAAGTCCATCGAGAAAGACGCCGCTCTCGAGCGCCGCTTCCAAAGCGTGCAGATAGACGAGCCTTCCATCGAAGATACGGTCAGGATACTTTCCGGCATAGCTCCCAAATACGAGGAGCACCATTCCGTGAAGTTCGGCCGCGACGCTTTGCGTGCCGCAGCCGAGCTCACTGCGCGCTATCTCCCCGCCCGCCAGCTGCCCGACAAGGCCATAGACGCGATGGACGAAACGGGCTCCCGCTTGAGAATGGGCGCGAGCGAACGCCCCAAGGCGCTCGCCGACAGGCAGGCCGAGATAGACTCTCTCCGCGGCAAGAAAGACGCCGCAGTGGCGAGAGGCGATTTCGACGAGGCCGTGCGTTGCCGCGAGGCTATAAAAGTCGCCGCCGCAGAGTTCGATAAGGCGCTGGCGAAATGGAAGGCTTCCCATGCGGAGCAGACGATCGCCGTCACCGAGAACGATGTCGCCGAGACGGTCAGCATCATGAGCGGCGTGCCTGTCGAGAAGATGAGCGCCACGACGGCCGAAAAGCTCGTCGGTATCGAACGCGCGCTGGGAGAGGTCGTCGTCGGCCAGGACGAAGCGATAAAGGCCATCGCCCGCGCTCTCAGAAGAAGCAGGGCGTTTCTGGCCGACCCGAAGAGGCCTATCGGCAGCTTCCTTTTCGTCGGTCCGACAGGCGTCGGCAAGACCCATCTCGCCAAGATGCTCGCCGAGCACGTGTATGGCGACGAAAAGGCGCTGATCGTTCTCGACATGTCCGAGTTCCAGGAGAAGTATTCGTCGTCGCGTCTCGTCGGCGCGCCGCCCGGATACGTCGGCTACGACGAGGGCGGACAGCTTACCGAGAAAGTGCGCCGCAGGCCGTATTCCGTTGTTCTCTTCGACGAGTTCGAGAAGGCGAACGGCGATGTCATGAACATGCTGCTGCAGATACTTGACGACGGCAGGCTTACCGACGGACAGGGCAGAGTGATAGATTTTAGAAACACCATAATAATCTGCACCGCCAATCTCGGTTTCGACTTCGCCAGAGAAGGCCACTCGCTCGGCTTCGCCATCGAGACTGCCGAGACAAGTTACGACATGCTCAGGGAGAAACTCCTCGATGAAGCCAAGCGCACGTTCCGCCCTGAGCTTCTGAACCGTTTCGACGAGACCGTCGTCTTCCGGAAACTCGAGAAGCCTGACATCGCGCGCATACTGGCGATAGAGATCGGGAAGCTCCAGTCGAGGGTGAAGAATCTTCACATGTCTCTTTCTCTCGACAGGAAGGCCGTCGATTTCCTGGTCGAAAAGGGCTACGACTCCGCCCTTGGCGCGAGACCTCTTCGCCGCGCGGTGCAGACTTATGTCGAGGATGTGCTTGCCGATATGGTGCTCGCCGGCAAGACTCGCGCAAGAATGCGCGGCAAACTGTCCAAAGACGGTAAATCGATCAAGTTTTGACTTATGGGAGATGAAGCATGAAGAAGATTGCGGTCTTGATATTGCTTTTTGCGGCGGTGCTGGGCTGCCGCAGGTCTGACATCCGAGAACTGACCGTCGAAATGCCTCGCCTCGAAGAAGCCGACAGGCCCCTGATCGCAAAGGCCCTGTCGAAGTATTCGGGCGTCAAGGCGGACTCCTTCAAATGGGATTTCGACAAAAAAACGCTTACGCTGAAATACGAATCCATGTCGATTGCCGCCACAAACATCCGCATGGCGATCGAGCAGCAGGGGGTGGAGGTGGTGTATCCGCCAAACACTTCCGGCAGGGCGGGCTACTGAATCGAGCCGCCTCGGCGGCGAAGTTGCCCTTATGTGATTTATATGATATAATTTCCGTAAATTCATCCAAGGAGGTTTATTCAGATGCAGAAGACCATCATCAAAAATGCACATGTGATTTCGCCCGGCGTCGATCTCGCCAATGCGACGATCGTTATCGAAGGCAAGCGCGTCAAGAGCGTTTCCGCCCGTCCCGTGTCCGAGAAGGGCGCGACAACGATTGTCGATGTCAAGGGCCAGTATGTGATGCCCGGTTTCATCGATGTACATACGCATGGCGCCCTTACCTACGACTTCTGCGACGCCGACCCTCAGGCCGTCTTCAAACTCGCCGAAGCGAAGCTCGCCGAAGGCGTCACCACGGTTCTGCCGACCACCCTCACGGTTTCGCACGAGGAGCTCATTGTCGCGGCCAAGAACGCCAGGGCCTATGTCGAGGCGGGTTCGCCGTTCGCGAAGATTCCCGGCATACATCTCGAAGGCCCGTTCATCAATGTGAAGTGCTGCGGCGCGCAGAATCCCAAGTTCGTCCGCAAGCCCGAGATCAAAGAGGTGAAGGAGATCAACAAGGTTTTCCCCGTCAAGCAGATTTCGTATGCCGTAGAGACCGAGGGCGGCGCGAAGTTCGCTAAAGACTGCATCAAGATGGGCGTCGTGCCCAGCTGCGGCCACACGGGCGCCAAGCTGGCCGACCTGATGCCTGCCTACAAGAACGGCCTCAGGCACATGACTCACTTCTGCAACCAGATGACGCCGCTTCACCACCGCGAGATCGGTATGGTCGGCGCCGGCTTCCTGATCGAAGATCTCAACACCGAAGTGATCTGCGACAAGATCCACCTCTGCCCCGACATGCTCAGGCTCATATTCACGCGCCGCAGCCTTGAGCATATCCAGATGATTACCGACTCCCTCAGGTGTTCGCACTGCAAAGACGGCTATGCGTTCCAGATGGGCGGCCTCGACGTTCTGCTCAAGGGCGGCGAAGCGCGTCTCGTCAACGGCGGCAACCTCGCCGGCTCGACGCTCTGGATGGGCATGGGGCTCAAGAACGTCCACGATGTGACGGGTATTCCGCTCAAAGATCTTGTCCGCACCACCTCCCTGAACCAGGCTATCGAGTTCGGCTGGGGCGACGATCTCGGCAAGGTCGAGAAGGGCTATATCGCCGACCTGGTGGTGGTGAATCCGAAGAGCTGGAAGCACTCGGCCGTCTTTGTTGACGGCGAACAGCGTATTTGATATACTACACACAACGATTTGGAGAGATGGCCGAGTGGCTGAAGGCAACGGTTTGCTAAATCGTCGTACGGGTTAATTCCCGTACCGAGGGTTCGAATCCCTCTCTCTCCGCCATTTTGAGGCGCGAAGCTCCCGAAACGATTGTTTCGGGGGTTTTGTTTTTTGGCGACTCCTCCTGCGGTGTGCGCAAAAATTTGGTATAATACACCTTTAACAACTTCAAGAAAGGTGTATTGCATATGGGCGGCTTTTGCGGAATTGTTGCCGAGGACGATTGCGTCAGCGATCTGTTCTTTGGTACAGACTACCATTCGCACCTCGGCACCCACCGCGGTGGGATGGCCGTGCTCGGCGACGGGGGCACCTTTCAGCGCGCGATCCACAATATCCAGAACTCGCCGTTTCGCTCCAAGTTCGAGAATGACGTGCCCCGCTTTTCCGGCAAGGTCGGCATAGGCGTGATATCCGATACCGATCCGCAGCCCCTCGTGATGTGCGCGAGGCTCGGCACGTTCGCGATAGTGACCGTCGGGCTTATCGGCAACATCGAGGAGCTCAAGCGCGAGCTTTTCTGCCGCAATTCGGCGCAGCTCCAGTTTTCCACCACCAGCGGAATGGTCGGGCCGACCGAAGTGGTCTCGGCGATGATCGCGACAAAAGATTCCATCGTCGAGGGTATCCGCTATGTGCAGGAGAAGATTGCCGGCAGCTGCTCGCTGCTCGTCATATCGGAAGACGGCCGGCTTTACGCCGCGCGCGACCGCTACGGGCGGACGCCTGTCGTGATCGGCCGCCGGGACGGCGCCTTCATCGCGCTGCAGGAGAGTTGCGCTCTGCCGAATCTCGGCTATGCGCACATACGCGATCTCGGCCCGGGCGAGGTGGTCGAGATCACCGCCTCTGGCGTGACGACCGTGGTACCGCCAGGCGAAAAGATGGCGATTTGCGCGTTTCTCTGGATTTATTACGGCTTCCCGGCTTCCAGCTACGAAGGGCGGAACGTCGAGATGGCCCGCTACCGCTGCGGCGGCGCGCTGGCCAAGCGATATCCCGCCGATGCGGACGCTGCCTGCGGCATACCCGATTCGGGCACGTCCCACGCGCTCGGCTATGCCCATGAGGCCGGCGTGAAATACGCGAGGCCTTTCGTGAAATACACCCCGACCTGGGCCCGCAGTTTCATGCCCCAAGACCAGCGCCAGCGCGAGCGCGTCGCGGCGATGAAGCTCATACCGATTCCCGGCTTGATACAGGATCGCCGCCTTGTGTTCTGCGACGATTCCGTAGTGCGCGGAACCCAGCTCGGCAAGCAGGCCGACCGTCTCTATGCGGCGGGCTGCAAAGAGATGCATGTCAGAATCGCCTGCCCTCCGCTCGTATATCCCTGCAAGTTCATCAACTTCTCGCGCTCGAAGAACGAATACGATCTGATAACGCGGCGCTTTGTCCGGGGGCACGAGGGCGAAACCGCCGATTTGAAGAAGTATACCGACCCCGAAAGCGAAGCGTACAAGGCGATGGTCGAGTACATACGCGAAAAGCTCAATCTCACGTCGCTCGCGTTCCAGACGATAGACGACCTTGTGCAGGCCATAGGCTTGCCGAAAGACCGCCTTTGCACGTATTGCTGGACGGGTGAAGACGTCTCGCTCGGCGGCTGCGCCAACTGTCCCTGCAAAAACCACAATCCCGAAACGGCGGCTTGAGTCATGAAGAAGGTTTCCGCCAAAGCCGCTATCGAAAAATACGGGTCTCTCGCCAAACACAGGGCGTTTCTCGGCAAGCCGCCGAAAAAAGGCAGCGTGGTGCCGTTTCCGTGCGATGCCGCCGTGGTCTTCGCCAAGCAGGTCGCCGGTCTCGTCCGCAGGCTCGAGGCCGTGCCCGGCCGCGATATCGCGATAGGC
>ONWT01000087.1 GCA_900321575.1 uncultured Lentisphaerota bacterium
TGATGAGCCTGGTTTGTCGTTGCCTCATCCACGGGCGACCGAGCGAGATTTTGTCATGCGTCCTCTTGCAAGTCTTGCGCCCGATATCTCTTGGGGGAAATGAAGTCTATGAGTAGGTTGCAGAAAATGCCCGATTATGTGCGAATATTGCGTAGTAAGAATAAAATTCATGAGAAAGTGTAACCTTTTGGGCGGGCGCGTGTATACAGGCTGAAAACAATAAAGGAAAATCCCATGGACATAAGCTTCAGCAATATCGGTGCAAGAACATCTACAACAGTCTCGGTCGATGCCGGAACGAAGGCTTCCAAGGCTGGGGGGGCGAATGCGCTAAGCTTAAAGGCAGCGAATGATGATGTTTCGGCTTTTGACATATCGAATTTGAGCGAGCCGGTTCTCGATATACCGGACGACTCACTGTTGCGCGATGACAACATCGGCCACCTTGTGGCCCGCGCTTTCAACCTGCCGCCACCTTCAATACCAATATTTCCCGAATGACTGAGTGATAATGAAGAGACGCGTTTTGATTTTCGGAGCGGCACTTGCCATATATGTCGCTCTGATTCTTGTCACATGGATTATTGGCACCAGACAGGCCTATAATAAGACCGAGTGGCAACTTGATTTCGCAGTCTTGGATTTGCATGAAACCGTAACGGGCGCAATTGATACGATGCTTGGGCATATAGCCCGTACGGCAGTGAGACAGATTCGCAAGCCGAAATTGTTTTCGCGCGAAGAGATGTCCAGAATTGCCGGCGAACTTAATATTGACGAGGTCAATGTCGTAAATAAAACCGGTAGGATAATATCCTCGAATGATCCTTCATGTCCGGGCGTGGAAATGGCAGGCGATCCGGTAATGGGCGAGTTTATGCAGCTGACGAACGGTGTGACGGCTGTCGTTTCGCAACCTTTCAGGTCTCATGCGCTAAACCCGCGATTCCGCGCCAAGTATCTTGCCGTCGCGTTCCCCGGCGGCGATGGATTCGTGCAGGTCGGGATGGATGAGAGCCATTTTGGGCCTATGATGCCTGAAATTCTCGGCTTCGTGTGCAAAGAGTGGAATCTTGGGCAGACAGGCTGTTTCTTGTGCGCAGATATATCCAGCGGGCGCCTTATTTCCAATCCCGTGCGGCACAAGGACGAGGCGAAGACCCTCGTAGATACCGGGTATGACATAGACGCCGCCAAAGCCTTTGAGATAATCGCCGACGGCAAAAACCCAGGCGTCACATTCAAGCAGCGCATATTCGGAGAGGAATGTTTCTGCAGGGCGTTCGTTTTCGGGGAGCACCGTTTCGTGGCGGTTCTGCCGCAGCGGGAATTTTACGACACCAGAACTGCGTTCGTGTCGGTGTTCTCTGTGCTGATGTTCATAATCCTCAGCGCTTTTGCACTGTTCCTTGATCGCATATTCAGCGACTCGGACGCATTGAAGGCCTTCTACAAAGAGAAAGAGGAGCTTTTGGCCAAGGATATGGAGATCGCGAAGACTATTCAGTCGTCCGCGTTGCCCAAAGCGTTTCTGTCGATGCAGACCTTTGGCATTTGCGCCGATATGCAGCCTGCCCGCGAGGTTGGAGGGGATTTCTACGACTTCTTCCAGTTGGATGCCACCCATATCGCGTTTTTGGTCGCCGATGTTTCCGGCAAGGGCGTGACGGCCGCCTTGTACATGATGACGGTAAAGACTCTCATCAAGGATACGCTACTGTCGGTGCATGACCCCGCAATCGCGCTTACAAAAGTAAATGATGAGCTTTGTGCCAACAACACGGCCAACATGTTCTTGACAGCGTGGGTGGGCGTTCTCGATACGGAAACAGGCGTGATATCCTACGCAAACGCGGGGCACAATCCTCCGATCGCCCTGCGCGGGGCCAAGAACGACTATCTTCGCGCCAAATCGGGTCCGATTCTCGCTTTTATGTCCGGCGTGAAGTATAAGTCGCGGATGTTGCGAATTGCGCCTGGCGACGCACTGTTCCTGTATACCGACGGTGTGACCGAGGCTCTCGATTCCAACAATTCGCTTTTTGGGGAGGAGCGTCTTTTGGACGCGGTGAAAGCCGTGCCTGAACACGATCCCCATTCTCTGTGCGCAGTTGTCAGCGCAGTGGTGGCAGCGTTTTCGGACGGCGTTCCGCAAGCGGACGATATAACAGTTTTGGCGATTCACTACATAGCGCCGCCGTGCGGATTGTCGAGGTCGTTCTCGCCTACGCGCGAAGGTGTTGCCCTCGCGTCGGACTTCCTCGACGAGAGCTTGGAGCTGTTGGATTCGAAACTCTCCACCTTCAAGCCGTCTGTACTCTCTGCGAAACTGCACATAATACTCGACGAGATATGCTCCAATATCGTAAATCATTCTGACGCTTCGGGCTTCGATGTGGATATTGAATGCGAGCAGAATCCGCCCATTGTGAGGATAACGTTTGCCGATGACGGAATGGCATATGATCCTGTATCGCATACAGACCCTGACACTACATTGCCTGCGGAGGAACGGCCAATTGGCGGTTTGGGAATACTGATGGTGCGAAAGATGTCTACAAGTATCGCCTACAATCGCGCCCGCAACCGCAACTTCCTTACCGTGACTCTTGCGATATAGTTTGCGTGCCCCTCTTGCGCTTGCACAGAGTATTTGGTATACTACACGCCATCTTTTCCCGAGTGGGGAGAGAAGAAGCGAATGATTCGGGTTCTCCAAACCTCCCGGACAAAGCGGATTAATCTAAAAAAGGATTGAAAGGAACCATAAAATGGAAATGCCTACCTCTGCCCTTACGGGCATAACGCTCAAGGATATGTTTGATGCCGGTCTTCACTTCGGCCATCAGACGAAGCGCTGGAATCCGAAGATGAAAGGTTATATCTTCGATAAGCGCAATGGTATTCATGTGATCGATCTTACGCAGTCCGTCGCGCTTCTCGACGAGGCGGCCGACTTCCTCAAGAAGACAGTTCTTGACGGCAAGAAGGTGCTTTTCGTTGCTACCAAGAAGCAGGTTTCGGAGCTCGTCAAGGGCGCTGCGGAGTCGGTCGAGCAGTTCTACATGACCGAGCGCTGGCTCGGCGGCACGCTCACAAACTCCAAGACGTTGCGCAGCTCTGTCAAGCGCATGCGCCAACTTCAGGCTACCGCAAAGGCGAATGGCGGCGAGCTCTCCGTTCACAAGCAGGAGGCGTCTATGCTTCGCCGCGAGCTGAACAAGCTTGAGAAGAACCTCACGGGCGTCGCCGATATGGCGGAGCTTCCCGGTGCGGTTGTCGTGGTGGATGTCGTGCGCGAGGCCAATGCGGTCAAGGAGGCTGTCCGTCTGCACATTCCCGTGGTCGCGATTGTGGATACGAACGCAGACCCCGAGCCGATCGATTATGTCATTCCCGGCAACGACGACAGCGTGCGTGGCGTCCAGCTGATCATCGATGGTCTTGTGAAGGTCATCAAGGAGGCTAACGACGAATATAGCGCCAAGGCCGCGGAAGAGAATCGCAAGCGCGAGGCTGAGCGTGCGGCTCGTGACACCGCAGAGAAGGCTGCCCGTGCCGAGCGCAAGGCGAAGGCTGTCGCCGCCAAGGGTGCCGCGAAGAGCGCTTCCTCCAAGAAGACGACTGTCGCCGCTAGCGTGAAGGCCGCCGCCCGCAAGGCGAAAGAGGCTGCCGAGATCAAGGCCAAGGCCGATCTTGCTGCGAAGCGTCAGGCTGCCGTTGTCGAGGCTGAAGCGGCCGCCAATGCCGCCGAGGCGGCTCCTGTTGCCGAACCTGCTCCGGCTGCCGAAGCCTAAGGCTGGCTCTTGGAATATTACGGTTTAAGTAAATCAAGCAAGGAAATTTGAAAATGGCTATCACGATTCAGCAGATAAAGGAGTTGCGCGAGGCTACAGCCGCCGGTATGGGGGCTTGCAAAGAGGCGCTTGCCGCCACGAACGGCAATATGGAAGAGGCTGTCAAGTATCTTCGCGAGAAGGGTCTTGCCGTCGCCGCGAAGCGCGTTGACAAGGAGTCTAAGCAGGGTATCATCGCTCTTGCCGAGGCAGCGGACAAGAAGTCTATGGCTCTTGCCGAGGTCAATTGCGAGACCGATTTCGTCGCCAAGACCGATGCCTTCATAAAGTTTGTCGACGATGCGGCCAAGGTCGCGCTTGAAGGCAAGGATATCGAGCAGACTCTCAATGACGATTATAAGATGCTTCTCACCAAGACCGGCGAGAATGTCAAGATACGTCGTGCGGAGCGTTATGTTCTTGAAGGCGAGGGCGTTCTCTCCGGCTATATCCATATGGGCGGCAAGATCGGCGTTCTCGTCGAGATCGGTTGCACGAAGCCTGAGACCGCGTCCAATCCCGCGCTTGCCGAAGCAGCGCATATGATCTGCCTCCAGGTTGCGGCGAATGCACCGAAGTATGTCAACCCTGAAGATGTTCCCCAGGCCGAGATCGACGCGGAGCTTGAGATCAAGCTCAATGCTCTCAAGGAGCAGAAGGGCAAGCTGCCCCCCGAACAGGCTCTTGTCGGCATCAAGAAGGGCATGGCCGCAAAGTTCTGCACTCAGATCTGCCTGACGAAGCAGGACTATGTCGCCGACGGCGATGTGACCGTTGAAAAGTATCTTGACGGGGTGGCCAAGAATCTCGGCGACACGCTTACGATCAAGCGGTTCACGCGTCTTCAGCTCGGCGCCTGATAAATGACGTCAGCCGGCAGAATATGCATCGGCATATCCGGCGGAGTCGATTCCGCCATTGCAGCCCTGCTTTTATCGAAGCAGGGCTGTGATGTTGTAGGATGCACTATGGCTCTCGGCCGCCCTGGCGAGGAGAAGTCCATAACCGATGCAAAAGCCGTTGCCGATTGGTTGGGTATACCCTTCAGGATTTACGATCTTTCTGCCGAGTGGCGGCATGATGTAGCCGCGTATATCGGCGAGACATATCTTGCCGGCAAAACGCCGAATCCGTGCATAAGGTGCAATGAACGCATAAAATTTGGCTTGCTGCCTAAAGCGGCATTTGCGGACGGTTTTGGCTTTTTTGCGACTGGGCATTACGCCAAGACCGGTGTGGATTCGCAGGGTCGCGCGTATCTTTGCCGCGCTGTCGACAGAAAGAAGGACCAAAGCTATTTTCTTTATCGCGTTCGTAAAGACATATTAGCGCGAACGATTTTCCCTCTCGGGAATCTGGAAAAAAGCGAGGTAAGAAGAATAGCTGCCGAATTTTGCGCCCCTGTCGCGTCCAAGGGCGACAGTCAGGATTTTTGCGGTGGCGATGCGATGTCATATGTCGATGCGCCGGACAGGGAAGGCGATATCGTTGATGTTGACGGCAATATCCTCGGCCGGCACCGCGGTTTCTGGCATTACACGATAGGCAAGCGCAAAGGTTTGGGTATTGGTGGCGGCATACCTTATTATGTTGTTGGATTGGATGCCCGGGAAAATCGTGTGGTTGTCGCTTTCAAAGAGCGTGCAGTCGCAAAGGGTTTCAAGATTTCTTCGCCTGTTTGGCTCGCAAGCGACAACGATCTCCGCGAAGCCAGTGAAAGTGGAGAACTCTTCGTCAAGGTCAGAAGCGCGGGGGAGCCAAAGGGACCTGTCGAGCTGCTCGGCGACACATGCATTGTCCCCGATGGGCTGTCCGGTGTGGCGCCTGGGCAGAGTGCCGTTTTCTACAGGGCCGATTATGTCTTGGGCGGTGGCATAATCGACAGCATTTTGATATAATACCATACAATTTCAAGGAGCAGTGTCTCGTATGTCCGATAAGAGGAAAATAGTTGTTACCAGTGCTTTGCCGTATGCCAATGGAGATATCCACCTTGGGCATCTGGTCGAGTATATACAGACAGATTTCTGGGTCAGGTTCCAGAAACTGAGAGGGAACGAGTGTGTCTATGTTTGCGCCGACGACACGCATGGTACGCCGATAATGATCAGATCTCGCAAGGAGGGCATAACCCCTGAAGAGCTCATAGCGCGCAGTCATGCAGAACATCTGCGCGATTTCACTGATTTCCAGATAAGTTTCGACAACTACTATACGACCAATTCTCCTGAAAACAAGGCGCTGTCTGAGCGCATATTCGCGGCTATGGACTCTTCCGGCGCGGTTACGCGCAAGTCCACGCCCCAGCTTTACTGCGAGCACTGCAAGATGTTCCTTCCCGATCGCTTTGTAAAGGGAACTTGTCCTAAATGCGGCGCCGAGAATCAGTATGGCGACAGCTGCGATCATTGCGGGTCTACATATGGCGCTGAAGAGCTTGGTGCCCCAAAATGCACGACGTGCGGTGCGACGCCTGTGGTAAAGGATACGGAACACCTTTATTTTGAGCTTGAACCCCAGCACGACTATCTCGAGAAGTGGATTCCGGGTCACACGACCAGCGATGTGTCGAATAAACTTCTGGAGTGGTTCAAGGAGCCTCTTCGTGGCTGGTGCATTTCGCGCGATGCGCCGTACTTTGGGTTTGAAATTCCCGGGCACCCCGGAAAATTCTTCTATGTCTGGGTCGATGCGCCTATCGGCTATATCGCGAGCCTGCAGAATTGGTGCGAAAAGAATGGACGCAATCTGGATGATTACTGGCCTAGTTCGCATGGCGGCGACGAGAGCGCCGTAGAACTGTACCATTTCATAGGCAAGGATATAATACGTTTCCACTGCCTGTTCTGGCCTGGTATGCTTCATGCCGCCGGCTTCAAGGGCCCGAATAAGGTCTTCGTCCACGGATTCCTTACCGTGAACGGCGAGAAGATGTCCAAATCGAAGGGTACGTTCGTCAATGCGAGAACATATCTCGACAATCTTCCGCCGGAAGCGCTTAGATATTATTACGCTGCAAAACTGGGCGGCACGACAGACGATATGGACCTCAACCTGTCCGATTTCGTGCAAAGGGTAAATTCCGATCTCGTCGGCAAGATAACCAATATCGCTTCTCGCGGCGGGCAGATGCTTCAAAAGAAATTGGGCGGCGTTCTGGGGTCGCTTGATGATGAAGGCCGGGCCCTCGTCGGCAAGTGTCGTGAAGCCGGCGATACTATCGCCAAATTCTACGAAGAGCGCCGTTTCAACCAGGTCGTTGTCGAGATATGCCGCCTTGCCGATGCGGCCAACGAATATTTCGATCGTCGCGAACCGTGGAAGACCGTCAAGACCGATCCCGAGACGACCCGTGTCACGCTGACCGCTGCACTTAACGCGTTTCGCCTTATTGCGATATATCTCAAGCCTGTTTTGCCCGCATATGCAGACAAGGCTATGGCGTTGTTCGGCGAAACGGAATGGAATTGGGCGAGTCTCGCCGAAACGCGCGAAAACTGCGCTTTGGGTCCGTATGAGTACCTCGCCAGCAGAATCGATTCGAAGCAGGTGGATGCCATGATTGCCGCGGCCACCGTAAAGCCCGGAGATTCCGGTGAAGTCAGCCACGAATCGCGTGCGAGCAAAAACAAGTCGGCGCCTGTCGTGCACAAAACGATTGACGTGCCTCAAATCAAACCGGAAATAGCGTTTGGCGACTTCGAGAAGCTCGATCTTAGAGTCGGTGTAGTCGAAGCCTGCGAAATCGTGCCGAAGAGTTCGAAGTTGCTCAAATTTACGATTGATGCAGGGCCTCTCGGCAAGCGGACAATATTCTCTGGTATACGGGGAGCGTATCCCGAGCCTTCGGCGTTGGTCGGCAAAGAGGTCGTGTTCGTCGCGAATCTCGCCCCACGCAAAATGTCCGTCGGTACGTCCGAAGGCATGATCCTTTATGCCGGCGAGCCGGGAATCAGCGGCGGTGTCGTTTCGCCGTTTGCTTCGGCGGGCGCCGGAACACCCGTAACTTGATCTCGCCATGCAAAGCGCCGTTACGATAGCGATGACCGCATTGTGGGGACTGGCTGTTGCCGGCCTCGCGTGGTGCATCGCTTCAGCGGCGGGAGAGGTGACGTATGTGACTCTTGCCGACGGACGCCGTCAAGCTAGAAACATACCGATTCTTTTCAAAATGCTTTTGCCGTTTGTAGGCAACCTTGACGCCGTTGTTTCCAGACCCGTTTTTGCGGCTCGGATAGAGCGGTGCCACGCGACGCTCATTTCGTCCGGCTTTGAAGGCCTTTTGAGCGGAAAGGAATTCGTCGCGCTCGAAATTCTTTCGCCCGCGGCAGTCGGTATGTTCTGGTGTCTTGGCGTGTTCGCTCTCGGTGCGGCTTTGCCCGATTCGCTCTTCGGTTCGTCGCCATTGCCGATATGCGCTGTCGGAGTGCTGCTGTTTGCGTTGATGCCGCGTCTCTGGCTCCAAAGCGAGCTGAAAAAACGGCATATGTCGATAATGCGGGCGTTGCCGTTTGTCCTCGACTTGCTGACATTGAGCGTCGAGGCTGGCATGGACTTCATAAGCGCGCTTCAGCGAAATTGCCAGACGCGCAAGATGGACCCTCTCAACGAGGAGCTTCTGCGGATGATTCGCGAGATACAGCTCGGGTCGCCACGGCGTGAAGCTTTGCGAAAAATGGCGAATCGCGTAGGGCAGACAGATCTGAAAAGCCTTGCAAATGCCTTGATACAGGCTGACGAGTTCGGCGTTTCGATCGGAGCCATTCTCAGGATACAGTCGGACCAATTGAGAAGCAAGCGCTTCGATCGGGCCGAAAAGCTTGCGGCCGAAGCGCCGACGAAAATGCTGGGGCCGCTAATGCTGTGCATTTTCCCTGCGGTGTTCATAATATTGCTTGGCCCGGTGATCATTCAAGTCATGAAAGGAATGTTCTAGCATGGCGCAACTTGAATTGCTTGCGGTGTCCGGAGATATCTCCGGCAAACGCTTCAAAGTCGGCAATGGAACAATTCGCCTGGGCCGGTCTTCGACGAACGACATACATGTGCCTGACGAGCAGTTGAGCCGCAACCATTGCATCTTCGAGGCGTCAGCAAACGGCGGAATATCGGTTACCGATCTTGCGAGCGCCAATGGTACTTTTGTCAATGGTGAAATGTTGGGGCAAAACTCGCTGCTGCTGAAAGAGGGCGATGTCGTCACTGCCGGTTCTATCGCCTTGAGGGTAGTCGCGACGTCGGCTGAGGGTGGCGATTCGATCGATCTCGGACTCGGTATGGAGCAGAATGCGCAACACGGCGATTCGTCAAAAGATAGCTTGCCGGACGGCAAGGCGCGTCCGCCGCTCCTCAAGGCGCTATGGGTCGCCGGTGCGGTTTTGCTTGGCGCTGTCGTCGGGCTGATGCTGTATGTGGCCGGACAAGAGCCGGTTGAGACTCCTCTCCGCGAGAGCGACAAGGATGCTCTTGGCGGCATGGTCGAGATGAATTACGAAAAGGTTGTCGCAAATACGGCGTCCATATTCCGCTGTTGCATGTCCCTCTCGCAGAATGGGGCTCTACGCGTAATGATCAATGACGTGCCGGGCGAAAATCGCCATATGGACCGCTCGAAAGTCTTGGATGCTTTTGCCAGGTCCAGATTGGACGAAATACTTTCCGACAAGTCATTCTCTGCGCTTGACAGGCAATATGTAGGGCCTGACCGTGACGGCGAGGAGTACCGCAGCTGGAAGATCTCGGTCGTATATCCCGATAGAGTCGTAAGCGTGTCTGTCGTCAACACCATGCTGCCCGATGCGTTTCGCGACGTGTGCGACAAGTTGGAGGCGTTCTCGAAAAGCGAACTCGGCATCTGGGCAATACAGCGATCGCGGGCGGACTTGGTGGACAGTGCGAAGGAGGCCGCAAAAATCGCGCGGATGAAATGGGATGAGCGCGAGGTCGAATACGGCAACATCGACGCGGCGATACGCGCTTATCGAGAGGCGATCGTGTATCTGGATACGATCAACCCCAAGCCGCCCGAGTATGAAATCTACCTTGCCGAGCTCAAAGCGGCGGAGGCAGAGCAAAACGCCCGCTATTCCGAGCAGCGCTTCAAGGCCGATCGTGCCATAAACATGGGAGATTGGAACACCGCTAGGCTCGAGTTGCAGATACTTTGCCAGATGGTTCCGTCGCGCGACGATGACAGAAACCGTGAAGCTATGGCAAAACTCAACGATATCGAAAAGCGCACAAAGGGGGACCGGTGATGAGAGGATTGTTTTTGTCGGCCGTAGCGCTTGTCGCGTTCGTGGCGGTGGCCCAACCGCCGCAGACAAGAACTCGTCTTGATTTGGCGAGTCAGCCGTCTGGCGCGACAGTGCTGGTCGATGGCGCCGATCATGGGGTCACTCCTGCGACCATCTTCAATCTTTCGCCGGGCAGACATATGGTAAAGCTAAGCCTTGCCGGCTATGAAGACCTGTACCGTGCAGTAGTTGTCGACGATGGCAGTCCGGTGGCTGTCAACAACGTGCTCGAACCCGAAAAAGGCATTCTTCTCGTGAAGAGCACTCCGGACGGATGCGAAATCGTCATCGACGGCTATTCTATGGGCATGACGCCGCGCCTTATAACAAATCTGAACGCCAAAGATTCGCACAGGATGACCTTGAGCAAGACAGGTTACCGCTCTTCGACATTTGACGTGCGGTTCGACGGCAGACAGCCTCTCGTGCGCGATGAAACCCTGATTCTCGATTCCGGCGTGATTCGCGTCGAGACTACGCCTCAAGGCGCAGAAGTCGTTTTGAACGGAGTTCCTCGCGGCTGTACGCCCGTAACGGTCGAGAATGTGCCCAAGGGCAACGCCGTGTTGCAGTTGTCGATGAATGGCTATAAGGATGTGGTCGTTTCGGGAATCGTGGTCAATGCGGGCGACAATCAGACTATATCGCGCGTTTTGGAGGCGGTGCCGGGCGCGCTTATCCTGTCCTCGATTCCCGCGAAAGCGCGGTTCTACATAAACAACGAATTCAGAGGCGAAGATCCCCTTGTCCTTAAACAGCTTGAGCCGGGCGAATACGATGTTCGCGCCGAATATCCCGGCTACGCGCCGTTGACGAAGACGGTTTCCATCGGCAAGGGAACTTCGGCCGTCGAGGAGTTTCGCCTGTCGAACGCAATGGGGCGGCTTGAAGTGCGCACAAGTCCTGCTGGCGCTCAGGTCTTCTTGGACGGCAAGTCGTTCGGCGTTACCGCGAGCGACGACCGCGATGCTGAATTCAGCGATGTTTTGTTCATAGAGGATGTCATGGAAGGCGAGCATACTTTGCTCGTCCGCAAGGATGGCTTCGCCGAGCAGGTGCGCCATCCCAAGATACGCAGCAAAAAAACGTCCCGTGCCAAAGTCCGCCTGAAACGCATCTTCAAACCCGATATCGAAATCGTGACCGATACGGGCACTCATCTCGGAATGCTTGTCGCCAACACCCCCGACTACATAATCGTCGAAGTGAGCCTTGGCGTCCAGCGCAGCTTTCTCCGTGCGGACGTAAGGAGCGTGCGGTTTATCTTCGACGACGGGAAGAAGTGAAAAAGCGTCTTGATATGGTTCTTGTCGAGCGCGGACTTGCCGAAAGCAGAACCCGCGCTCAAGCGCTCGTAATGGAGGGCAAGGTTCGCGTCGGCGGCGGCGTCGAGCTCAAGTCGTCGCGCATGGTCGGCGACGGTGATGAAGTCGCCGTCGAAGCTCCGCCGCGGTTCGTCAGCAGAGGCGGCGAAAAGCTGGAAGGGGCCTTTGGGAAGTTCGGCGAAGAATCCGCGATAAACCCTCCCTTGTGCGTGGACAATCTTGTCTGCCTCGATGTCGGCAGCTCTACAGGAGGCTTTACCGATTGCCTGTTGCAGCATGGTGCCGCTTTCGTGATGGCTGTCGATGTCGGCACGAACCAGTTGGCCTATAAGCTGAGATCCGATCCGCGCGTATGGGTGAGGGAAAATTTCAATGCCCGCTATATGACGCCTGCAGACCTGCCCCGCACGCCACATGTCGCGGTGACGGACGTGTCGTTCATATCGCTTAAACTCATATTGCCGCCCATAGTCGACGTATTGGAGCCCGGCGGTCTCATCGTGGCACTCATAAAGCCGCAGTTCGAGGTCGGCAAGGGCAATGCTCCTGGCGGACTTGTGCGCGACGAGTCTTTGAGACTCGCCGCTCGCGACTCCATAGTGGAATTTGCCGTAAAAGATCTGGGCTTGGAACTGCTGGGCCTGGCCGAGTCGCCCATACGCGGCAAAGAGATGGGCAATATCGAGTATCTTTCATATTGGAGAAAAACGTATGATCGCAAAGTTGATTCTTGACAAGAAACGCGAAGGCAAAGCGCTTGGCTCCGCCGAAATCCGCGAATTCATAAATGGCTTTACGCGCGGCGAGATACCCGACTACCAGATGAGCGCATTGGCCATGGCGATTTGCTGCATGGGCATGAACGCGCGCGAGACCGCCGACTTGACCGACGCCATGATGCGCTCGGGCAGATGCCTCGATTGGAGCGTGCCGACGGCCGACAAGCATTCCACGGGCGGCGTCGGCGACAAGCTGTCGCTCGTGATCCAGCCTCTTGCCGCGGCGTGCGGAGTTGCCGTGCCTTCGCTCACCGGGCGCGGACTCGGCCTTACGGGCGGCACGGCCGACAAGCTCGAAACCATACCCGGCTACAGCTGTTCGCAGTCGCTTGAGCGGTTTCAGGAGATTGCCGCCAATGTCGGCGTCTCGATGGCCGTGCAGACCGACGAGATATGCCCTGCGGACAAAAAACTCTACGCTCTGCGCGATGTGACGGGTACTGTGGCGTCCATTCCACTCATAACGGGATCGATCCTCTCCAAGAAGCTCGCCGAGGGCGCCCACACGCTCGTCTTCGACGTGAAGTTTGGCTGCGGTGCGTTCATGAAAACTGTTGAAGAGGCCAAGGCGCTTGCTTCGTCGCTTGTGGGCGGGGCTCGCGCAGCAGGGCGAAACTCCGCCGCGCTTGTTACCGATATGAACGAGCCGCTTGGTTTCGCCGTAGGCAACGCCAACGAAGTGGTCGAGGCGCTGACGATGCTTTCTTGCGGCGACCGCCGCCTTGACGACATAGCGGACCTTTGCGTGGAGTTCGCCGCCAGAATGGTCGCGCTTGAAAAATGCATCCCCCACGGCGAAGCGCGTGCGATGTGCCTCACCAAGCTGAAGGATGGCTCGGCCAAGGCGAAATTCCTCTCCATGGTGGAGGCGCATGGGGGCGACATGAATCGTTTCGAAGCGCTTTTGAAACAGCCTACCGCCAAGTTCCGCGTACAAGCCATGAAGTCCGGCTATGTCTCGGCCATCGACGCCGAAAAGGTCGCAAAGGTTGCGTTTGCCCTTGGCGCGGGACGCGAAAAGGCGGGCGACAAGATCGATCCTCTTGCCGGCGTTACGCTTGCGGTGAAGCGCGGCGACAAGGTGTCTGTAGGCTCCCCGCTCGCCACGCTTGAGACGACTCGCGGACAGGAAGCTCTCGAACGCCTTGCGTCGGACATTCTGAAAGCCTTTGCGATAACGGCTTCCCGCCCCGAGCCGCGCAAGTTGATCGAGGCGGTTGTGGAGTGAGGCGGCCATGGTAGATTTCAACGAGATGCGGCGGAAATTCAAGCCGAAGGACCCTAAGCGCAGGGAAGAGCGCGCCAAGGTTCAGGCGGCGGTGAAGCGCATTGCCCGCGAATACGAGAGGAAGCGCGCCGAGCTGGGGCTCGACAAGCCGCCGCTCAAGCGCACTCCGCTCTACTATGCGATAGTGATCTGCGTGATGATTTTCATCGCCGGCCTTTTCATCGGCGTGATGTCCGGCGCCGTCCCGATGGGCAAGAAGCGAATCTCCAAGGCCGATATACAGGTGAGAAAGTCCATTGATGCCTTGGCGCAGGCTTGCGGAAGATACAAGTTTCACGTGGGGCGCTATCCGACGACCTCCGAAGGCCTTGAGGAGTTGGCGGCTTTGCGCCCCCAGCTGCCGGGCTGGTTCGGTCCGTACATAAAGAAGGTCGTGCCCGATCCTTGGGGCCGCGCTTATGTTTATTTTGAGCGGGAAGGGGGCGGCCACCCCGTGATTTATTCCAAGGGGCCCGACGGCCGCGCGGGCACTACAGACGATGTGTTGCCCGATCAGGACCTTTTCGATCTGCCGTTCCGCGACACGACATGGACAAACCATTGGGTGCCTTACCAGCTTCGCGGCATTCTTGTCGCGCCTGACGAGAAGACGAAGCGCGAGTGGGAAGAGGCCGTAAAGAAATACTGATTATGCTTCACGTAGTAGCTACACCGATTGGAAATCTCGGCGATATGTCGGGCCGCGCTCTGGAGGTGCTCAAAAGCGCGTCCTTGATCGCCTGCGAAGATACGCGGCGCACATGGCAGTTGCTTTCGCATTTCGGGGTTCCGCGCCCCGAGATGGTCTCGTACCGCCAAGGCAACGAGGAGCGCACGACGCAGTTCATACTGTCCGCCGTCAGAGCCGGCCGCGAGGTGGCCCTGTGTTCGGACGGCGGCTATCCGGGAATCTCCGACCCCGGCTACAGGCTTATCCGCACATGTGCGAAGGAGGGGGTGGCGTATGATGTGATCCCGGGCGCGAGCGCGGTGAATGTGGCGCTTTTGATGAGCGGCCTTTCGACCAGCTCCTTTACGTTTCGCGGGTTTCCGCCGCGCGGGGCCGGTGCGCTGAGAAATTGGTTTGCCGAAGATGCCGACAAAGAACACACGATAATATGCTACGAGTCGCCGTTTCGCATAGCGGCGACTCTCGAAGCCGCCCTTGACTCGCTTGGCGATCGCGAGGCGGCGGTTTGCATCGAGCTGACGAAAATGCACGAACGCGTCAGCAGGGGATATCTCTCCGACCTCGTGGCGGAGTACAAAGACGCGAAGGTCAAGGGCGAAGTCGCTCTTGTCATCGCCGGCAACAATCCGAAATTCCGCCGATGAACCTTTGCGAGCTTTGTCCGAGAAGATGCCGCGCCGCACGCTTCGGGGCGGACGGGACGCCCGGCTTTTGCGGAGCCGGCGATAAAGTGCGCCTTTTCCGCTGGGGCCCGCATTTCGGCGAAGAACCGCCCATAACAGGCCGGCGCGGCAGCGGATGCGTCTTCTTTTCGCGATGCACCATGAAATGTCTCTATTGCCAGAATTCCCCGTGGAGCTGGCGCGGAGAAGGGCGCGACAAGTCGGTGGAAGAGCTTGCCGGAATTCTCCGTTCTCTTGCGCTGGATGATCGCGTGGAGAATTGGAATCTCGTCTCGCCGACCCCGTATCTGCCGTTTATACGCGAAGCTGCGGCGATTCTTGCGAAGGACGGCGTGAAGCTGCCGTTTGTCTGGAATTCGTCCGGCTTCGAACGCGTCGAGACGCTTGAAGAGTATTCTTCACTTTGCGATTGGGCGCTGTTCGACCTGCGCTATTCCAGAGACGCGACGGCCGTTGCGGCCAGCGCGACCCCCGGCTATGTCACGGCCGCTCGCAATGCCGTGAAATGGGCGTGGGCTAGGCGTCCCGACAGGCTCATAGTGCGGATACTGGTTCTGCCAGGACACTCCGACGAGGCGATAGAAAATCTGGCATATCTCGCTACGGAGCTTTCAAACGAGATTCCCGTCTCGCTAATGAGCCAGTTCACGCCGGCCTACAAGGCCCTCGAAACGCCTCCCTTCGACCGCTTCGTGACGAAAGAGGAATACGAATCTGTCGTGGAGGCCGCCGCCGATTTCGGCTTCGAGAACGGCTGGACCCAGGGCTTTGGCGCCGCAGACCCCCGCTTGGCCTTGCTGGGCGAGAATATGCCGCCCGATCACGGCACGGTCGCTTGAGCGATTCTCTCGCCGCACTTTACGCGCGTCTCGACGCCTATTGCGGAATTGCCCACCAGATCAACGTCGAATTTGAGCGCGCCAGCCCGCGCAATTATGATGACTGTAGAGCCGCCGAACTTGAAATAGCCGCGCTCTTCTCCCTTTGCGTGGCGAGTGCCGCCGTATGTCTGGACAATCGTGCCGACTCCGAACGCGCCCACGTCAACCATCCAGAACCTTCCGAAATCGGCATCGCACGCGACTATCTGCCGCTCGTTGTCGGCATATACGTCGGGGCGCATCGTCAGCGCTATAGGATTCACCGAATGGTACTCCCCGGCAAGCACGACGGGCGGCTCTTTCGTCTCGCAGTCGCACGGAAAATGGAAGCGGTGGTAGTCCACGGGCGCGAGGCGCACGACAGCGATGTCGTATCGTTTGTCCGTAAGGCGCTTCGCATTTTCCGGCCCGAGAACCTCTCTCAGGCTCTTTGTCGCGCCTTTCAGCGGAAACGGCTTGTCGGGGTCTGCATTTATGTACAGCATCAATCTGCCGTCTGCCGGCGAGACGAACCCTTCGCCAAGCGGCCTTGCGCCGGGCTTGAGCCGCCGCGTGAAAAATTCGTTGAAGCAGCGATAATCTTCAATCGGCTTTTCGGCCTCTTCGGCAATACACCCGGGTATGGCGGCAAGCTGGCGGATAGCTCTCTTAGAAAGGCGCGAGTCGTAAAACAAACCCATTATGGCGGATATGGCCTTCGAACCGAAAAGAACCGGCCATAGATTTCTGCCCAGCAGCGTCTCGTAAGCGAATCGCAGCGCGCCATCGCCCATCACTGATTCGGTCACAAGCGTTCCGCTCGCACGATCGATATATTTCACGTCATTCATTGGTTCCTATTATATCCAATCCCCGCCGCGATGTCAATAGCGCCCGGAAGAATAATCGTCCAAACGGCCATTGTCCGATCGGGCGGAAATATGGTAAAAAGTCCGCCGCCGACACCGCCGAGGCTGCCGTGCCGACATTCGGGGCAACCGTACTCGCCCGACGAGAAATGGGCGATTCGCGCGTCCTTGCGAACCCCGCTAGCGCCCGCTTCGCGGTTCGGCCTGTGGCCTCAGGGGATATTCTCGACAATCACGAGATTGTCTTCGGGTCGTGCGGCTGCCATCTCGCCTCAGCCGTGAATCAAGCGTTCGCTTTTCGCGCGAGAAAA
>ONWT01000032.1 GCA_900321575.1 uncultured Lentisphaerota bacterium
GAGCCGCTGCCGGACGGCGAGGTGGGCGAGCTCGTCTTCACGACGATATCGCGCACAGGCACGCCGATGATTCGCTACCGCACGCGCGACCTCACGCGTCTGCACACCGAAAAGTGTCCGTGCGGCAGGACGATGCGCGTGATGGACCGCATATCGGCGCGTTCCGACGATATGCTGATCATCCACGGCGTGAACGTGTTCCCCGGGCAGATCGAAGCCGGTCTTCTGCGCGTGCCCGAGGTCGCGCCGCACTATCAGATCATACTTTCGTCGACGGACACGCTGGACCTCTTCGAGATCAAGGTAGAGGTCAACGCCGAGGCGTTCTCCGACTCGGTGAGGAAGATGGAAGAGCTCCGCAAGCGCGTGTTCGACGCGGTGAAGTCCATAATCGGCCTTTCCGCCAAGATCATTCTTGTCGAGCCCGGCTCGTTGCCGAGAAGCGAAGGCAAGATCAAGCGCGTCATCGACAATCGCCGCAAGTAGGGAGGCGCCGGGGGCAGATGAAGAACTTCTTCAAAAGCGTAAGGCGCCATATCGGAAAACTCGACGCCGGCCAGTTGAGGGAACAGTACAACCTCATCTCGGACGAAGCCGAGTTTTTCGATCTGATCCTGGGCACGCTCGACCGCGGCATACTCGTGCTGGACGAGAACGGCGAGGTAAAATTCTCGAACGCCGTGGTCAAGACGCTACTCGGGATGGACGCCCCTCATGCCGTGGCGGCGCTTGGCGTGCCGCTCGGTAAAGCGTCCCGCCGCGAGATGTCCGTCACCTACCCCGAGGCGCGCGCATTGGAGGTGCAGACCTTTCCGATGAAGGAGCGCACGCTTGTGCTCATACGCGACACCACCGCCGAGAAAGTGCGCTCCGAAGACGAGCTCAGGGCCGGGGCGACAAAGGCGGTGCGCGATCTGGCGGCGAGCGTCGCGCACGAAATCGGCAATCCGCTGAACGCGATAGCGCTCAATCTGCAGCTTCTGCAAAGGCAGCTCAAGGGGGACGAGACGGTCAAGGAGTGCATCCATCAGGTGGAGAGGCTCGACGGCATAATACGCGGCTTTCTGGCGGCGCTGAGGCCGACAAGGCCGAATCTGGCGCCTGGGTCGGTAGCGGAGCCGCTCGCCGCGTGCTGCAAGACGCTCAAGCGCCAATTCGAGGACAGGCGCATATCGGTGACGGTCGACGTGCCTAGCGCGATGCCGAGCGTCGCCATCGACCCAAACCAGATGGAGCAGGTGTTCTTCAATCTGCTGAAGAATGCGCTGGAGGCGATGAAAGACGGCGGCGTGATTTTGATAACGGTAAGCGCGGACGACAACGATGTGATAGTCAAGATGCGCGATTCGGGCGCGGGCATGACGCCTGAACAGCTCGCCCATCTCTTCGAGCCCTACCGCACCAGCAAGTCGGGCGGCTCTGGGCTGGGGCTCATGGTGACCGCCCGCATAGTGCACGACCATGGCGGAACCATCGACGCCGAATCGGAAGTCGGCAAAGGTTCGACGTTCACGGTGAGACTGCCTCGAATCGAGCGTCGCATAAGGGAGCTGAAGTGATGGCAAAGCCGAAAATCCTCATAGTGGACGACGAGCGCCCCACGCGCGACGTGATGGCGAGGGCGCTCTCCGACAAGTACGAATGCCTAACCGCGGCAGATGCCGAACAGGCGATGAAAGCGGTCGAAGAGAACGGCGATCTCGCGCTTGTGATATCTGACGTCAGGATGCCGGGCGAGGACGGGGTTTCGCTCATAAGGCGCGCGAAAGCGGCGAATCCTTCGCTCGCGTGCATGCTTCTCACGGCGTACGGCACCGTAGATCTGGCGGTAGAGGCGATGAAAGACGGCGCGGACGACTTTCTCACCAAGCCCATAACCGATCTCGACCAGCTTGAGTTGCGCGTCGCAAAGGCGATAAAGACGGCAGGGCTCGAGCGCGAAGTGGCGAGCCTCAAAGAGCAGCTCGCAGGCGAGCTGGAGAGCTTTACGGGCAAATCGCCAGCCATGGTCCACGTATACCAGATGATCCGCAAGGTCGCGCCGACTAACGCCAACGTGCTCATCGAGGGGCCGAGCGGATCGGGCAAGGAGCTGGCGGCGAAGGCGATACACAATCTGTCCAGGCGCTCGAAGGGTCCGTTCATAGCGCTCGAATGCTCCGCCTTCGAGGGGGAGCTGTTGAGGTCCGAACTGTTCGGCTATGTCGCAGGCACTTTCACGGGTGCGCTCAAAGAGGGCAAGGCGGGCTGCTTCGAGGCGGCGAACGGGGGGACGCTGTTTCTGGACGAGATCGGCGAAATCGACATGGCCACGCAGATCGCCCTTCTGCGGACGCTCGAGACGCGAAAGGTGCGCAGGCTGGGCGACGCGGTGGAGCGGCCGGTCGACTTCAGGCTCGTCGCGGCGACAAACCGCGATCTCGCCAAGATGGTCGCCGAGGGCAAATTCAGGGAAGACCTCTACTACCGGCTCAACGTCATAGACCTCAAGACTCCCGCGCTGAAAGACCACAAGGAGGACATCGCCCTTCTCGTGGCGCGCTTCCTGAAGGAGTTCGCCGGGGAGAACGGCGGCAGGGTCGTCAGCATGGACGCACGGGCGATGAAGGCGCTGGAGGATTATTCGTGGCCCGGAAACGTGCGCCAGCTCAGAAACGTCGTGGAGAAAATGGTGATTCTCTCGGGCGGGGAGCGGTTGACCATAGACGACGTGCCCGTAGAGGTGGTCAACGGCGAAAAAGCGGCGCAGGACCCCGGCGAAACGCGAGGCGAAACCGCGCCGGCGAAGGATTTTGCGGCGGAGCCTGCGCATGCGGAACACGATGCCGCCGCGCAGACTTTGGCGGAAACGGAAAAGGACAGGATATTGGAGGCGCTCAAGGCGGCCAACGGCAACAAGTCGAAGGCGGCCGAGATGCTGGGTATTTCACGGCGCACTATTCACCGGAAGTTGAACGAATGGCAGAAGCTGACATAAGGAACGAAATTCTCAAGGTGCCCACGCTTAAACTCATATCGAAAATCGGCGAGGGCGGCATGGCGTACGTGTGGAAGGTCTGGGACATCCCGAACCAGCGGCTTGTCGCGGCGAAGATACTCAAGCCTGAGCACTCCATGAGCGGCGTCGACATACGCGCCTTCAGGGAAGAGGAGCGCATTCTCGAAGAGATACACCACCCGAACATCGTCTCGGCCTACGATTTCAACAACGGCAACGGCAACTGGTATTTTCTCATGGAGCTTGTCGACGGGTATTCCTTCAACGACCTTTTGCGCCGCAAGGGCCGCATAAGCCAGGAGGACTGCCTCCTCATATGCGAATCTGTCGCAAGCGCGCTCGACTACGCGTGGAACGACCACGGCATCGTGCACTGCGACATCAAGCCCGAGAACATAATGATCAATTCGGACGGCGTCGTCACGCTCACCGACCTCGGCATATCGCACCGCTTCGAGCACCACGCGCCAGAAAGCGACAATTCGCACGTGACGGGTACGCCGGCCTACATTTCGCCGGAACAGATATACGGCGACGTCGAGCTCGACTGCAGAACCGACATATATTCGCTCGGGGCTACGCTCTACCATCTCGCCACCGGCCATCTTCTGTTCGAGGGACTGGGCGCGGACGACTCAATGAGGGCGCACTGCGACGACAACCAGAAAGGTCCTGACGTGCGGGAGCACGTACCTGCGCTGTCGGAGGGCTTCGCGCAGCTTCTGGAGGCGATGCTGGTGAAGAACCGCGACGAGCGCCTGCAGAGCTGGAGCGACGTGTTTTCGATGTGCAAAGACATCGAGTCGGGCATCGCCTTCAAGCCAAGGGCGACGGAAGGAGCGTCTTCGATGGCGCTCGGCCGAATCGGGGGGATGGGGTCAGGCAGTTGACTTTTGGCCTATCAGATGATAAACTTACAACAATGATTTCCTACATAACCAAGGAATGAACAAAAAAATGAACAGAGCAATCAAGAAAGTTGTCGCCCGCGAGATCATCGATTCCCGCGGCAATCCCACCGTCGAAGTCGACGTGGTTCTCGAAGATGGTACGCTCGGCCGCGCCGCCGTGCCGTCCGGCGCCTCCACAGGCGTGAACGAAGCGCTCGAGCTGCGCGATGGCGATCCGAAGCGCTATCTCGGCAAGGGCGTCACCAAGGCCGTTGACAACGTCAACAAGGTCATCGCCCCCAAGCTCGTCGGCCATTGCGCGTGCGACCAGCGAGGCATCGACAAGCTGATGCTTAAGCTTGACGGCACGCCGACCAAGTCGAAGCTCGGCGCCAACGCCATTCTCGGCGTCTCGCTTGCCGTCGCCAAGGCCGCGGCCGCGTCGTTCGGCCTGCCGCTCTACCGCTATATCGGCGGCACCAACACCTACACCCTTCCCGTCCCGATGATGAACATCATCAACGGCGGTGCGCACTCCGACGCGCCTATCGCTTTCCAGGAGTTCATGATTCGCCCTGTCGGCGCCAAGAGCTTCAAGGAAGGCCTGCGTTGCGGCGCAGAGGTGTTCCACAACCTCAAGAAGGTTCTCAAGGCCCGCGGCCTCTCCACGGCGGTCGGCGACGAGGGCGGCTTCGCCCCTGCGCTCGACTCTATCGAGGACGCGCTCGACTGCATCATCGCGGCGATCAAGAAGGCCGGCTACAAGCCCGGCAAGGACGTCACGATCGCCATGGACTGCGC
>ONWT01000026.1 GCA_900321575.1 uncultured Lentisphaerota bacterium
CGGGTTTGCGTCTGCTTTTGACGGCTCACAAAACCATGGTCGGCAAGGGCGGAGAGCTCAAAATAGCAAATATCCAGCCTTCCGTAAAGGAAGTATTGGATATCACAGGGTTCTCTGACATATTGACATTGATTTAACATACAAGCAAGCAGAAAGGCCACGGAAAATGAGCGACATTAAAGAAGCGATCAAGAATCTTGAAAGATCTATTCTGGAAGACGGAAGAGTGGATCGCGCCGAGGCGCAGATACTCCTTGCGTTTGCCAAGCCACGTGCTGAGGGCAACGCCGAAATGGCGGAGTTTGTAAAAGCTCTCGAAGATGTTCTGGAGGACGGCGTCGTTACGCCAGAAGAGTCGATACGCATTGGCGCCCATTTGAAGTGGCTTACGCGCGAAGCCGAGTCGGATGAGCCGGAAACGACTGTTCTCGGCAAACTTTTCAAGCTGAAGCGTAATCGCACGACAGTCAAGACCGAAGTTGTGGCCGGCATTACGACATTTATGACGATGGCGTACATACTTGCGGTCAACCCGAACCTGCTGTCGATAGCCGGAATTCCTCGCGGCGGCGTATTTATGGCTACGGCTGTGGCAGCGGTAGTCGGCACATTGCTTATGGCGTTCATGTCGAATTATCCGTTTGTGCTTGCTCCTGGCATGGGCCTCAATGCGTTTCTCACATTTGGCGTAGTGCTTGGTATGGGCTATAGCTGGCAGTTTGCGCTTTTGGCGGTATTTGTCGAGGGTATCGTATTCCTGGCGCTTTCACTGACCCCTATACGCGAAAGCATATTCAATGCGATTCCGCTTACGCTGAAGCGTGCTGTAGCGGCCGGCATCGGTCTTTTCATCTGCTTCATCGCTCTCCAGACCGCAAAGGTGATCGTCAACAATGACGCTACTCTTGTTTCGCTGCAGAACTTCAAGACTGCCGACTTCCATACGCAAGGCATCACCGCGATTCTCGCGCTCATCGGCACGCTTCTGACGGGTTTTATGCTTGTCAAGGGCCTCAAGGGCGCTATTCTCCTCGGCATCCTTGCCACATGGGGCCTTGGCATGGTCGCGCAGGCGACAGGATTGTTCGTGCCTGATCCGGCGGCCGGTTACTTCTCTACTTATCCTAGCTTCACTACCGGCGATATCGCCAAAACCTTCACTGAGTTCGGCCAGACCGTCGGTGCGCTTTTCAATTCAGATTCTTGGACGCACTCAAAAGGCGGGGAGGTCATAAAGTCAGGTTGGACTCTCGTAAAGACGCTTGACTTCTTCGTAGTCATGTTCGCGTTTTTCTTTGTGGACCTTTTTGACACGCTCGGCACGTTGATCGGTGTGTCGATGAAGGGCGGATTCCTCGACAAAAACGGCAAGCTGCCACGCATCTCGGGCGCTCTCTGCGCGGATTCCATCGCAACATCGGTCGGCGCTTTCCTCGGTACCTCCACCACGACGACATACGTAGAGTCGGCATCTGGAGTTGTCGCCGGAGGCAAGACGGGCCTTACAGCGGTAACTTCCGCAGTTCTTTTCGCGCTTGCCATCCTCTTCGCCCCTGTGTTTTTGGCGATTCCCGGCTTTGCCACGGCTCCCGCCCTCATAATTGTCGGCTACATGATGCTTTCCAGCTGCGCCGATGTCGACTGGCGTGATGCCGGAGAGGCTGTTCCGGCGTTTCTCGCTATTGCTGCGATGCCGTTTACATATTCAATTTCCGACGGCATAATGTTCGGCATAATAGCCTATACCGTGATAAACGCGCTTGCTGGCAACTTCAAGCGAATCCATTGGATCATGTACGTGCTGACGGTCCTTTTCGTGGCCAAGTACGCTTTGATGTAATTTCATCGGGCTGTCACCATTTTAATATCATAGAGGTAAAAACCATGGCAACAGATACATCTAGTTCTTGGGCGATTTCGCAGCTTCTTACAGCTGCGGAACGCTTCACGTTTGACGATGGCAAGGCTGACATAGTCGAGACGAGAGCCCTCATAGGCCTTGTACATCCGTTTGCAGAAAAGGATTCCGACTTGGCGGGTTTTGAAGCCCTGCTCAAGGATATTGCTGAAGACGGCGTTGTCACCAACGATGAATCGGTCGCGCTGGCGAAGGCGATTTCGATTCTGCGCCGCAAGTACCAGACGCAGGATGCCGTATACGATGCTAGAACGCTTGGACTTCCCAAAATGGGGCTTCTTGGCGTACAGCACATGTTTGCCATGTTTGGCGCTACGATTCTCGTGCCGATCCTGACAGGGCTTTCTCCGAGCGCGACTCTTCTGTGGGCAGGCGCGGGCACGCTGCTATTTCATCTTGTCACCAAGGGAATCGTCCCTGCTTTTCTTGGCTCCAGCTTCGCTTATCTCGCAGGCTATTTCGCCCTTGCCGGGATGGCCGGGACGGCGGGATTTGAAGACTGTTCAAAGACGGTGATGCTCCAGTATGCCTGTTTGGGCGTGGCATCTTCGTCTCTGATATACTTCATTGTTTCGTGGTTTGTCAAGGCGTGCGGCGTAAGAACTGTGATGAGGTTTTTCCCGCCTGTCGTAACCGGACCGATCATTATTGGAATAGGCCTTGTCTTGGCCCCTGTCGCGATAAACAGCTGTACGACCAATTGGCCTGTTGCGCTTGTCGCGATCGTCACCGTCATAGCCTTTTCGATATTCGGAAGGGGCATGTTCAAGATCATTCCAATTTTGATGGGTGTCATCGCTTCGTATATCGTTGCGGTCGTTCTCGGAAAGTGCGGACTCGGGGACGCTATAGATTATTCTGCTGTCGCCAACGCTTCCTGGATCGGTTTTCCGATCAAGATGGAGAATACCGTGTTCCCGCTCTTTTCGCATCCCGACTGGGGCAAGATCGTCAGTGCGATTGCGATAGTGTTTCCGCTTGCTTTTGCGACCATCATGGAACATGTCGGCGATGTGTCGGCCATAAGCTCGACAGTCAAGCGCAATTTCTTTGAGCAGCCGGGCCTTCACCGCACTATGCTCGGCGACGGTCTTGCGACCTGCCTTGCTTCGCTTTTCGGCGCTCCTGCAAATACGACATATGGCGAAAACACTGGTGTTCTTTCGCTTTCCCGCGTGTACGATCCACGTGTTATCCGGATAGCGGCCTGCCTTGCGATACTCGTCTCGTTCTGCCCCAAGTTCTCGGCGTTTATCGGCACAATTCCGGCAGCGACGATCGGCGGCGTCAGCTTTATCCTTTACGGAATGATTTCCGCCGTGGGTGTCCGCAATCTCGTCGAGAGCCAGGTCGATCTGGGCAAGAGCCGCAATATGCTGATAGCCGCGCTTATTCTAGTGCTCACGCTTGGCATTTCGTTCTCGTCCGCTGGTGCGATCAAGTTCAGCATTGGCTCGTTGAACATATCGCTTTCCGGTCTTGCCGTAGGTGCTTTGATGGGCATAGTGCTGAATGCCATTCTGCCAGGAAAGGATTTCACCTTCTCCGAGACTGCGCCTTCGATCAAGGATGCCGATCGCTTTGGCGGCGTCAAGGAAAATTAAGAGACGGGTGCATACCGTAAAACCGCTAACGTCCGGGGGATGATTATGACCGACAAGGAAACCGAACAATACGCAAAGCTGGTGTCGCGGCTTAGGGAGTTCGTCGGCGACGACGGCAGAATCGACCTTGCAGAAGCGGCGGAGATACGCATGATTGTGTCTCCGCTTGTGTCGGCCAGCGATGAATGCGCTCTGCTGAAGCGTTTGATCGATGACGTAATAGCCGATGGTCGGATAACGCTGGACGAGTCCGACGAGTTGCTGAAGCTTATCGGGAAAATCCTTGCCAAGCGAAGCGGCCTGGTATATGGTATTGAAGATCGTCCTCCGGCGCCAGCTGCGTTTTTCGCGGCCGTCCAGCATCTCTTGGCCGTCTTCGTCGGCATAATCACTCCTCCCTTGCTTATTGCTGGCGGGCTCAAGATAGAGGATGCCACGGTAAAAGGTTTCCTTATATCCATGGCGCTGTTCGTCTCTGGCGTCTGCACATTCATACAGTGCAGACGCATTGGTCCGGTAGGCGCTAAACTGCTGTGCGTTCAGGGCACAAGTTTTCAGTTTATCGGCCCGCTTATCGGGATAGGCATGATAGCGCAGAATCGAGCGCTCGCTTCCGGCAATACGGTCGAGGGCGTCATGTACGGGCTACCACTCATATTCGGGTGTTGCATATGTGCGGCTCCCGTTGAGATGGTGGCGGCCTTTCTTTTCAAGAAATTGCGCAGGGTCATAACACCGCTGGTGTCGGGAATTGTCGTCACTTTGATCGGTCTCGGCCTTGTCAAGGTAGGTATAATCAGTTGCGGGGGCGGATTCGCTTCAATGGGACCAGATGCGCGATTCCCGTTCGCAGGCTGGCAGAACCTGACAGTTTCTGCCGCGGTGTTGCTCACAATCGTGTTTTTCAATACCTTCCGCAACAACTTCATACGAATGGCATCCGTCATAATCGGCATCATTGTCGGTTATGTCGTAGCCAGTTTCTTTGGAATGGTGCATTTCGAGACCGGCGCGATGCTTTCGTTCAATATTCCAGTTCCGTTCAAGTGGGGCGTAGACTTTGATTTCGGTGCAATACTCGGTCTTGGTGTCGTATATCTGGTCACCTCAATCGAGGCTTCGGGCGACATTACCGCGAATTCCATGATATCAGGGCTTTCGATCGAGGATGATTCTTACCATGCCCGCATTCGCGGCGGCGTACTGGCCGATGGCGTCAACAGTGCGGTGGCAGGCGTATTCAACTCATTCCCCAACTCGATTTTCGCACAGAACAACGGTCTTATCCAGTTGACAGGTGTCGCCAGCCGCCATGTCGGCTATTGGATTGCGGGGCTGCTGTTGCTGCTGGGACTATTCCCGGTTGTCGGAATGGTGTTTTCGACCATGCCCGATCCCGTGCTTGGCGGTGCGACGCTTCTGATGTTCGGTATGGTCGCTGCGGCTGGTATTCGCATTGTCGCCTCCCAGCCAATAGGCCGCAAGGAGTCTCTCGTTTTGGCGATTGCTTTCGGATTCGGGCTTGGCGTAGAGCTTTGTCCCGACATATTGAAGCACGCACCAGATGCCATAAAGAATATCTTCTCGTCAGGACTGGTCGCGGGAGGTGTTGCGGCTATAGCAGCCAACGCATTGATAAGGATAAAGGAGTAGCCAGTGAAAGATCTTGAAGACAGAATTCTTCGCGACGGCAAGTGCCTGCCTGGAGGTATTCTCAAGGTGGACAATTTCATCAATCATCAAATGGACTCCGCACTTATGTTTCAATGCTCGGCGGAGTTTATGAGACTTTTCGCGGATAAGAAGATCGACAAGATTCTAACTGTCGAGGCGAGCGGTATCGCGCCTGCCGTGTTCGCCGGCTATCTTATGCG
This sequence comes from uncultured Lentisphaerota bacterium, assembly GCA_900321575.1. Taxonomy (GTDB): domain Bacteria; phylum Verrucomicrobiota; class Kiritimatiellia; order RFP12; family UBA1067; genus UBA1067. Next base: position 5,397 of record ONWT01000026.1, read on the forward strand.
CGTGCCTGTGGTGTTCGCCAAGAAGGCGGTTCCAAAAACGATGGATTCCGCCTATGTCACGACAGTCCACTCGTTCACAAAACAGAGAGACTATACGGTTTTCGTGTCCAAAGAATATCTGCATGAAGGTGAGCGTATCCTCGTTATCGACGATTTTCTAGCGTGCGGCAACGCGTCCGTGGGACTCGCAGATCTTTGCAGGCAGGCCGGCGCCGCAGTGCAAGGCTTCGGATTTATTGTGGAAAAGGCGTTTCAGGGCGGCCGCGCTGAAATAGAAAAGGCCGTGCCTGGCTGCAGGGTGGAGTCTCTCGCTGTGATAGAGTCTTTGGATAATGGCACGATCGAGTTTGCAAAGGAGATGTGATTATGGAAAACATACTTGAGAAATACGTAAAGGTAGTTCCGGACTTCCCTAAACCGGGCGTCCTTTTCCGCGATGTTACCGGTATACTGGACTCTGGCGAGGGTTTTAGGCTCGCTATGGTCGAGATGGAACGCGCGCTTGCAGGTGTTCGTGTTGACAAGGTCGCCGCGCCTGATTCTCGCGGGTTCATATTCGGGGCCGCGCTGGCAGATCGTCTAAGGTGCGCGTTTGTGCCGATTCGCAAGCCTGGCAAACTTCCTCGCGAGACTATCAGCGAGGAATACGACCTTGAGTACGGCCGGGCGACCGTCCATATGCACAAGGACGCCCTTTCCCAGGGTGACCGTGTCGTGCTGGTGGACGATCTTCTGGCTACAGGGGGAACGGCCCTTGCCAGCGCACGGCTAGTCGAGAGGTTGGGCGGCAAAGTGGTAAAGATGGTGTTTGCGATAGAGCTTGAAGGTTTTGGCGCCGTAAAAGGGGCTTTGGCCAAATATGATGTCACCTCACTTGTGAAGTATCCCGGTAAATGATATACTACACACAAAAGTTTCCTGTATAAACCAACTAACCGAAAACTAAAAAGGACAAGTATAATGAAAAAACTGATGGTTGCGTTTTGTTCAGCGGCGTCTTTTTGCGCGTTTGCTGATGAACCCGTAGCTCCCGTCGTCGAAGAGCAACCCGCTCCCGTTGTTGAGGAGCAGCCCGCTCCGGCCGTCGAAGAGCAGCCTGTCGTCGAAACGACACAAGCTTCCGAGCCTGTCGACAAGCTCTTCTGGGGCTTCGGCAACTACGGCATCTACTCCGGCTATCAGCTCTACGGTTCGCTCGTCAACTCCGAGCCGACCCTCCAGGGCTATATCGAGGGTAATATGAATCTCCAGTGCGACGATCTCAACCTCGGCTACATCGGTATCGGCATTTGGTCGAACACCGACCTCACAGACAAGCGCCGCGCCAGCTACGGCAAGGCGTTCAACGAGTGGGATTTCAACATCCATTGGGGCAGGACGTTCTGGTTCGATGACGATCAGACTGTCGGTCTCGATTACCGCACCTCGCTCGTGTGGTACTACTATCCCCATAACCGCAACAGCAGCTTCGGGCCCCACCACAAGACCGATACCACGATGGACTGGAACCACAGCTTCGCGCTCATCAACCCGTTCCTCGTGCCGTTCTTCGACTGGGTGCACGAGTATCACGAGAACAATGCCGACCTTCTCCAGTTTGGTGTCCGTCGCGGGTTCGCCGTCACCGACGAGTTCACTCTCACCCCGTCGCTGACGTTCGTCTATCGCGATCACCGCTACAACTGGTGCTTCCCGACCGCAGGCTTCTCCGAGCTCCACAATGGCGGCATAGCCACAGCTAAGCTTCAGCTCGACGCCAACTACCAGCTCACCGAGAACTTCGGCCTCTTCCTCAAGGGCGCTTTCTGCACGACCATGGACAAGGATCTCCGCGATGCTTCCGATCACAGCTCGGGTGCGGCTTACGGCAAGTACAAAGATTTCTTCTGGTGCGGTGCCGGCGTGACGGTCAACTTCTAATGGCTCTCAACGACAAGCACTATCTATCGGCGAACGAGTATCTCGAAGATACGTGGAGACTCGCCGCCTCGGTCAGAATGTCCGGCTGGAAGCCGGACATTCTGATTGCACTCTGGCGCGGCGGAGCCCCTGTGGGCATTGCCGTCCATGAGTTTTTCAAGGTAACGGGGTGGAACATACAGCACATTCCACTCAAGTCTGTCAGCTATACCGGAATCGGCGAAAATGAAGGTGCCGTGGTGTTTACCCATGGCGATTCGATATTCGGCATGCTCAGGCCAGGCGACAAAGTGCTTGTAGTGGACGATGTGTTTGATACGGGTAAGACCGCCGCTGCGGTCAAGGCGCGTATAGATTCCGTCGGCGCCGAAATGCGCATGGCGTGCGTGTACTGGAAGCCTGAGAAGAACAAGACTACCCTCAAGCCCGATTATTTCGTGCGGGATGTCGGTCTTGACTGGATTGTGTTCCCGCATGAAATCGAAGGTCTTACAGACGCCGAAATAGTCGAAAAAGACCTTGTGCTGGCTGAACTTGTAAAGGAGGCTAAGTCCAAATGAAGAAGCTTGCGTTTCTATTCGCTGCCGTTGCCGCGCTTGCAGGGTGCGAGAAGGCGGATGACGGAGTTAAGAAGTTTGTTGTCGGATTCGATGCGGATTTTCCGCCCTACGGCTACAAGGAAGGTTCCGAGTATGTCGGCTTCGACCTTGATCTGGCCCGTGCGGTCTGCGAGCGCAAAGGCTGGCGTTTTGTCGCGAATCCGATAAATTGGGACGCGAAGGACATGGAATTGAATTCCGGTTCGATCGATTGCATCTGGAACGGTTTCACCATGCAAGGGCGTGAAGACGCCTATACCTTCAGCGCTCCATACGTCGACAATTCTCAGGTTGTGATGGTTCGCGCCGATTCGGCAATCTCGTCGCTCGCTGGTCTCGCCGGCAAGATTGTAGGCGTGCAGACCGACACTCCTGTGCAGCGTGCGCTTTCGAAAGGCGGCGACAAGGAGTCTCTCGGCGATACTTTCAGCGCGTTAATCGTAATGCCGAACTACAATCAGGCCATTCAAGAGCTTGAGATGGGCGGTGTGGACGCAGTTGCGCTCGATGTCGGTGTCGCGAGAAAGAAAATCGGCGACAAGCCCGGTCGATTCGCCGTGCTCGATGAAATCATCATGACCGAAACGTACGGCATCGGGTTCAAAAAGGGCAATGAAGCCTTGCGCGACGAGGTCGAGGCTGTGCTTCGCGAGCTCGCGGCGGACGGCACAATGGCCGCTCTTGCCGTGAAGTACGGTATTGAACCTGCTTCGCTACTTCTTAAGTAACAGGGCGCTATGCCGTTTTGGGGCATGATAACAGATCTCCTCTCGGGGCTTCTCGTCTCGGTGGAGATCTTTGTTTTTACGCTTATTCTGGCTTTGCCGCTAGGCTTTCCGATAGCGCTCGGCAGAATGTCGCAGAACAGACTCTTGTCGGGGTTCTTCCGTCTGTACATATCTGTCGTGCGCGGAACGCCGCTCATGCTCCAAATAATCTTCGTCTATTTCGCCCCGTACATCTTCTTCAAAATGCCGCTTTCGCGGTATCCCCGACTCCTGGCGACCGTGTTGGCGTTCGGTCTCAACTATGCGGCATACTTTGCCGAAATCTACAGAGGCGGAATACTTGCCGTAGATCGCGGCCAGCAAGAAGCGGCCAAGGCGCTTGGCCTAAGCAGAGCCCAGACATTCTTCCGCATAATACTGCCTCAGACTGTAAAGCGGGTTGTTCCGGCCGTCGGCAACGAGGTGATAACGCTTGTGAAGGATACCTCGCTTGCGTTCACGATCGCCGTAACCGAGATGTTTACGATAGCGAAGCAGCTTTCCGCTGCCAATACTACAATGGCGCCGCTCATCGCGGCCGGCGTGTTCTACTATATTTTCAACTACATTGTGGCTTTGGGCATGGAGCGCCTCGAAAAGCGTTTCGCCTACTACAATTGAACCTCGCAGGATCGTATGTGCGGCGATTGCGCCCTTTGACGCAATAAGCGAGAATATGTTATAATGCGCACAATTTTGCGGTTCGCGAATAATAAGGAATATCAATGGCGGAAAAGATAAGTTTCGAGGCGCCGCGCGGAATGCGCGACTTCTATCCTGAAGACATGGTGTGGCGCAACAAGGTTTTCGATGCTTTTCGCGCGTCTGGCGAGGCTTTCGGCTTTATGCCGTATGACGCTTGCGTAGTCGAGAGCTATGAGTTGCTGGCCAGAAAGGCCGGCGAAGAGGTCGGCGAGCAGATTTACCACTTTTTCGACAAGTCCGAACGCCACATTGCGCTGCGTGCCGAGATGACGCCGACCCTCGCCCGCATGGTCGCCCAGCGCCAGAAAGAGTTGCGCTTCCCGCTGAAATGGACGACTATCGCGCAATGCTTCCGCTACGAGCGCATGACCAAGGGGCGCAAGCGCGAGCATTACCAGTGGAATCTCGACATAATCGGCGAAGATTCCGTTCTCGCGGAAGCCGAAGTGATCGGCGCGGCGGTAGACGCTCTCAAGCGGATGGGGCTTACATCGGCAGATTTCAAGGTTCGCGTCTCGTCACGCAAGTTCCTCGGCGAGCTTCTAGCCAAGAGCGGAATCCCCGCCGAGAAGCACGCCCAAGTGTTTCTTGCTCTCGACAAGCGCGGCAAGATGCCCGATTCTGAGATAGCCGCGATGCTTAGGGACGGCGGTCTCGGCGAGGCTGATGTCGCGGCGACATTTGCGATAATGGATACGAAGAGCTATGCCGGTTGCGCAGAGCTGGAGGAGCTTTTCGCCCTTGCGGCGACAGCAGGCTTTGCCGATTGTCTGCAATTCGACATCTCCGTGATTCGTGGACTCAGCTACTATACGGGAATAGTTTTCGAATGTTTCGATACGGCCGGCGAGTTTCGCGCCATATTTGGAGGCGGGCGCTATGACAACCTCCTCACTACGATCGGCGGCGAGCCTACCTCTGCGGTGGGGCTAGGGTTCGGCGATGTGGTTGTTACGGAGCTGCTGAAAAGCAGACTTGGCGAGAGCGCCGCTTCAGGCAAGAAAGGCGTTTCGGTCGGCTTCATGACCGATGCTGAGCGCGACGCGGCTCTTCGCCTCGCGACCAGTTTGCGTTCGGAAGGCGAGCAGGTCGATCTCGCGCTCAAGCCGTCCAAGCCGAAGAAGTTCTTCTCGAACGCCGATCAGAGGGGTTCCGCGAAGGCGGTGTATATCGGCCCTGACGATGTTTCGTCCGGCAAGGCCCGTATGAAGGACATGACAACGCGCGAAGAGAAGGAGCTCAGCCTTGTCTGACATAAGGCTTATAGTCTCGGAGATACTCTCCCACTGCGGGAAAATCCGCACTGGGCTCGATGTCGCTTTCGACGATGCCGAGACGTCGAAGAAACTGAGAGAGCTTCGCGGCGGGGTCTGGATGACGGTCGTTTGCGATGCGTCGAAGTTGTCCGCCGTTTCGTCCGCATTGCCGGACGGCACCGTCCATCCCATATCGCCTAATTTCGCGCTGCCGTTTGACGACTGTCCGTTCGAAGTGGTCGTGCTGAACGGCGCCGCGCTGAATCAGCCGCTCGTCAAGGAGGTGCATCGCGTGCTGAAGCCTGCGGGGCTGCTCTTCTTTTCGGTGGCCGATCTTCCCCGCGACGATGGTCGCACTACGCTCTCGATGATATACAACATCTTTCTGAAGAACGGCTTCGATATCGTTTCGCTCGTCACTCCGCCGTGGTGGAAGTTCGGCTTCGGGGACAAAAAGCTCACAGTCTGCGCGCGGCGCAAGGCGTGGAAGGAGCATAAGCCGCTTGGAGGCCTCATATGAAACTAGCTGTTCTCGCGGCGTCGCTGTCCTTTTTTTCGCTTGCGGTTTCGGCCGCGACCATGAGGCAGTCCGACGCAATGGTGCGCCTTTTGAATTCTCCCGCTTCGCAGGGGCCTGGATTGTTCGAGGCGGCGGCCGAGCGCGTGGCCGCCGATGCGAAGCTGGGCATGCCGCTCCAGCGCTTCATAATGGCAGTTCATCCCGATCTGCCGCCGAAATACAGGCTCGACGAGGCGACGCGCAAGGAATATCTGGAGAGTTCCCGCCCCAAGATAGTGGCTCTCGCCGAACAGCGCGACAACTCGCTCGCGTGGTATCTGCTGGCGCTGGAGTCCGACGACCTGAAGCTTCTCGAGCGCGCCGCCGACGCGGGCAATGTGCAGGCCGAGAACGCCTGGGGTACGTATCTGCTCGGCAAAGGCGAACCGGAGAAGGCTTTCGGGTATTTCAAATCGGCGGCGGCGAAGAAGGACGCCAACGGTATTTTCAATCTCGGCATGTGCTATATGCAGGGGGTCGGCGGAGAGCCGAACGAGAAGCTTGCGTTCGAATGTTTCAGGACCGCTGCGGATATGGGGCATCCGGGAGCTATAAACAATATCGGCGGCTGCTACCGCGATGGAATCGTCGTCGAGAAGAATCCTGAGCTCTCTGCGACATGGTTCAAGAAGGGCGCCGATCTCGGCGATATGTATGGACAGCTCAACTACGCGCTCGCTCTCCAGCACGGCGAGGGCGTGGCCGTGGATGAAGCCAAGGCCGCCGGACTCTTGAAGGAGTCCGCCATGCAGGGCTGTCCCGAGGCGATGAACGTATACGGAATGTGCTACTTCGGCGGGCGTGGCGTTGCGCGCGATCCCGTGCTTGCTGTCGCATGGTTCAGGCGTTCGGCCGCAGCGGGCTTTCCCCCGGCGATGGAAAACCTCTCCGAATGCTACGATCGCGGCGTAGGGGTGGAAAAGAATTCGATGATGTCCACCGTGTGGAAGATGCGAGCTCGCGCGGCGATGGGGGACGAGGCGGCCGCGGAATGGCTGGAGTCGGTTTCGGTCAAGGACGAATGATATGAAGATTTTAGCCATAGGCGATGTTGTCGGCAATCCCGGACGGCGCATTTTGCGCCACGAGCTGAAAAGGATACGCGAAGAGCTTTCGATATCCGCCGTTATCGTCAACGCTGAGAACGCCGCAGCGGGGTCGGGTTTGACCGCCGCTCTCGCACAGGAGATAATCGACGCCGGAGCGGACGCAATTACCTTGGGCGACCATACATGGGGGCAAAAGGAGTTCGCAGGCCAAATCGGTTCTCTCGAACGTGTCGTAAGGCCTGCGAATTTTCCCACGGAGTGTCCCGGACGAAGCTGGTGCATGGTGACCACGCCTACTGCGCGCTTTGCCGTCACGAACCTGCAAGGCCGCACCTTCATGCAGAACGCGGACTGTCCCTTCAAGGCGATCGATCGCGTGTTGGCCGAGATTCCGAAGGATGTTGCGGTGTTCGTAGACTTTCATGCCGAGGCGACTAGCGAGAAGATCACATTCGGCCATTATGTCGATGGCCGCGTTACCGCGGTTGTCGGCACCCATACCCATGTGCAGACTTCGGACGCGATGCTGCTGCCGAAGGGCACTGCCTACCTGACCGATCTTGGCATGACGGGTCCGTACATAAGCTCGCTCGGCCGCGATCTGAAGCCGGTGACGAGAAAATTCCTCACGGGCATGCCCGCGCGATTCGAGGTCGCCGAGGGTCCGTGCGTCATTGAAGGCGCTGTGATAGACTTCGATCCGGCGACAAAGGCGGCCAAATCGATAGAGACATTCCGCTTCAGACAGCCGTATGTCGCGTGAGACGGAAGCTGTCCTTGAGGTCGCGCGGCGCGTACGCTCTGCGGGCGGCAGGGCGTTGCTTGTCGGCGGATGCGTGCGCGATGGGCTTCTCGGACGCGAAGCGAAGGATTTCGACATAGAGGTTTACGGCCTCAAGGCCGACAGACTCATGTCCGTGCTCTCCGAAGCGTTTCGCCTTGATCTGGTGGGCGCTTCGTTTGGCGTTATCAAGCTTCACGGCCTCGCAATAGACGTGGCTTTGCCGCGCAGAGAGACGAAACTCGGGTTCGGACACAAGGCGTTCGAAATAGAGAACGACCCCGATTTGCCGGTAAAGGACGCGGCGGCAAGGCGCGATTTCACGGTCAACGCGATATATATGGATCCGTTGACGAATGAAACGATAGACCCCTGGAACGGACGCGCCGACCTTGAGCACCGTATATTGCGCCATGTTTCGCCGCATTTCGCCGAAGATCCGCTGCGGGTGCTGCGCGGAATGCAGTTTGTGGCGCGCTTCGACCTTGAGGCCGCGCCGGAAACAATAGAGATATGCCGCAGAATGACGCCCGAAGGGCTTGCGCGCGAACGCTTGTTCGAAGAGTGGTCCAAGCTTCTCGTGCAGGGTGTCAGGATTTCGGCGGGGCTGGATTTCTTGAGGCGCGTCGGCTGGGTCAGGTATTATCCGGAGTTGCAGGCTTTGATCGGCTGCAGGCAAGATCCCGAATGGCATCCTGAAGGGGATGTCTGGCGCCACACTTGCTGTTGCCTGGACGCTTTCGCCGCCGAACGTCCATGTCCGGCGACAGATGAAGACCTTATAGTCGGCCTTGCGGTTCTCTGCCATGACTTCGGCAAGCCGCTCACTACATTCTTCGACAAGCGAAAGGGCAGAATACGTTCGCTGGGCCATGACGACAAGGGCGTCGCGCCGACAATATCGTTTTTGAAGCGCCTAACAAACGAAGATCGCCTCCTTAAAGAGGTCCCACCCCTCGTAAAATGCCACATGCGGCCTTTTTCGATGTGGAAGTCCGGCGCGGGCGAAGCCGCTATCCGCAGACTTTCGGCCGAAGTGGTGCGAATAGACCGCCTTATCAGAGTCGCAGCGGCGGACGATGCGGGCAGACCGCCGTTTCCGAGGGACGATATTGCGCTAAAATGGCTCGCCGCCGAGGCGGAACGGCTCGAAATCAAGCGGTCCGCCCCCAAGCCGATAGTCATGGGACGCCATCTTGTCAAACTTGGACTGAGGCCTGGCGTCGAGTTCGGCAGGCTGCTCAGCCTCTGCTATGAGGCCCAACTGGACGGAAAAATCAAGACACTAGACGACGGTCTTGCACTCCTTGAGAGCATCTCCCGCAAGGCGTGAGAAGTCTCCCGTGGTAGAC
>ONWT01000077.1 GCA_900321575.1 uncultured Lentisphaerota bacterium
ACGCGCGGATTCATCTCTATGATGATGCGCCGCCCGTTCTGCGGATTGACGGCCCACTGCACGTTCGACCCGCCCGTCTCTATGCCGATCTTCTCGAGCACCTTTATGGAATCGTCGCGCATCCCTTGGTATTCGCGGTCGGTGAGCGTTAGAATCGGCGCGACGGTGATGGAGTCGCCCGTATGCACGCCCATCGGGTCCATGTTCTCGATGGAGCATACGATCACGGCGTTCCCCGCCTTGTCACGCATTACCTCCATCTCGTATTCCTTCCAGCCGATAAGCGACTCCTCCACCAGCACCTCGTGGTTGAGCGATGCCTCGAGTCCGCTCTCCACGATACGCGCGAATTCCGCCGCATCGCGGGCAATGCCGCCGCCGGTTCCGCCGAGCGTGAAGCCTGGCCGGACGATGAGCGGCCACGAACCGATCGTCCGCGCAATCGCATCCGCCTCAGCGAACGAATGTGCGCTGCCGGAACGCGGCATGTCGAGGCCGAGCTCGCGCATCGCCTCCTTGAAGAGATTGCGGTCCTCTGCGCGTTCGATGGCCGCCGCGTTGGCGCCGATCAGCTCCACGCGGTACCGCTCAAGCACGCCGTTTTTCGCCAGTTCCATCGCGAGATTCAGCGCAGTCTGCCCGCCCAGCGTCGGCAAGAGCGCATCGGGACGCTCGCGGCGGATCACCTCGTGCAGATAGTCGGCGGTCAGCGGCTCGATGTAGGTGCGGTCCGCAAGGTCGGGATCTGTCATCACAGTCGCCGGGTTTGAGTTTGCCAGCACCACCTCGTAGCCAAGCACCTTCAGAGCCTTGACCGCCTGGACTCCGGAATAGTCGAACTCGCAGCCCTGGCCGATCACGATCGGCCCGGAGCCGATGATCAGAATCTTCCTCAAATCCGTGCGCTTCATTTTTCGACAAGCTCCTTGAATGCGGCGAATAGATATTTGCTGTCATGCGGACCGGGGCAGGATTCCGGATGATACTGCACCGAAAACGCCGGCAGCGTCTTGTGGCGGACGCCTTCGATGGATCCGTCGTTGAGATTAACGTGCGTCACCTCAAGACAGTCGGGCACGGACTCCGGCACGACGGAGAAATTGTGGTTCTGGCTCGTTATCTCAACCTTGCCTGTCGCAAGGTTCTTTACAGGGTGGTTGCAGCCGTGATGCCCGAACTTTAGCCGCGCAGTCTTCGCACCGCATGCGAGCGCGAGCAGCTGATGCCCAAGACATATCCCCATGAGCGGCACCTTGCCGAGAAGTCTCTTGATGTTTTCGATCGCGTATGTGACGGCAGCCGGGTCGGCCGGGCCGTTCGAGAGAAACACGCCGTCCGGCTTCAGCGCAAGCACATTTTCCGTGCTCGTCTTCGCCGGCACCACAATGACCGTCGCGAATTCCGCCAGCGAACGGAGTATGTTGGTCTTAACGCCGAAGTCGTAGCAGACGATACGCGTGAGAGGGTTTGCGTTCGAAAACACGTAAGGCTTCTCGCACGTCACCTTTGCGGCGTAGTCCTGTCCATCAAGCCCTTCCCATTCGCGGGCTTTCATTATAGCCTCTTCCTCGCGCAGAGACGCAGAGACGCAGAGGAAGGCTTTTTGGTTCCCATGCTCGCGTATGTGCAATGTCAGCGCACGCACATCCACGCCGTAGATTCCAGGAACACCGTTTTCGGCGAGATACTCGTACAGACTCTTTTCGCTGCGCCAGTTGCTGGGCGGCGTAAGGTCGTTGACGACAAGCCCCGAAATGAAGAGCCCTCGCGATTCGACGTCTTCGCGGTTGATGCCGTAGTTGCCGATTTCTGCGGCGGTGAGCGCGACGAACTGTCCTGCATAGCTCGGATCGGTCAAAATCTCCTGATATCCGCACATGCCGGTGTTGAAAACGACCTCGCCCAGCGCATCGCGCCGTGCCCCGAACGCCACGCCACGGAACAAAGTCCCGTCCGCCAGCACAAGAAACGCATTCCGCTCGCGCTCCGCCTTCCATTTTTCGCAATAGTCCATACCATGTCATGTAGCACACGCCGTGCCAACGCCACAGCCGCGCAAAGCTTTACATGTTATGTAATCCGCCCGCCTTCCCCCCATAAAATAATTACAATTTGCGTCACTGCTCGCAGATTGGACCGCCGCTTTCTTTCATGAACTGTAACATATGCTCCATATTGCCCTTTGGCACGGGATGTGCTACATATATTGCGTCGCCGCGATTGACGCGGCGCAAGAAAGGAAAGATGAAACTGATTATCGCATACATTCAGCCGGAGCGGTTGAATGCCGTAAAGCAGGCGTTGTACGAGCGCGAAATATACAAAATATCCGTAACTAACGCACTCGGTTGCGGAAGGCAGGGCGGATATGTCAAGATGTATCGCGGCGCAGTCGAGGAAGTAACACTGCTGAAGAAGATGCGACTGGCGATCGCCGTCAACGACGACTATGTAGAGAAGACGATCGATGCAATCGTAGAAGGCGCTCGCACGGGCGAAATCGGCGACGGCAAGATATTCGTCCTTCCCATGGACGAGTGCGTAAGGATCAGAACCGGCGAACGCGGTCCGGAAGCGATTGGGTAGGCGTGAGTTGTGCGTTTAAAGTTGAAAGTTGGGAGTTGACATGGAAACAATAGCAGCACCTGAAGTGCAGACAAACCTTAATGTCGTATGGACGCTTGTGGCGGCAATACTGGTCTTTATGATGCAGGCGGGCTTCGCGCTTGTCGAGACCGGCTTCACGCGCGCCAAAAACGCCGCGAACATCATGATGAAAAACCTGATGGACTTCGCGGCGGGCTCGCTGGCGTTCTACATCCTCGGCGCGGCGCTTATGTTTGGCGCGTCAAAGCTTGGCGGGTGGCTCGGATGGGGAGGTTTGGGTATGCCGTCTCTAGCAACCGGCGAAGGAGTCTGGGACTGGACGTTCCTATTCTTCCAGACCATGTTCGCCGCAACGGCCGCGACGATCGTATCGGGAGCAGTGGCTGAACGGATCGAGTTCAAGAGCTATCTCATATATTCGGTGCTGATTTCCACATTGGTCTATCCGGTGAGCGGACATTGGATGTGGGGTTCGCTTGCAGGCGCGGAGTCGCAGGGCTGGCTAGAACAACTCGGCTTCCACGACTTCGCGGGCTCTACGGTCGTCCACTCCGTCGGCGGCTGGATCGCCCTCGCAGGCGCAATCGCGCTCGGGCCGCGCATCGGCAAGTACCGCCACGACGGCAAGGCGAATCCGATACCCGGCCACTCCCTCGTCCTCGGCACGCTAGGCGTGTTCCTCCTGTGGATCGGCTGGTTCGGCTTCAACCCCGGCAGCTACACGGCCGGCATCGCGTCCATCGGCCGCGTCGCCATGGCCACGAACCTCGCCGCATGCGCCGGCACTGTATCCGCGCTCGTCACAGCCTGGGCCGTAATGGGCAAACCGGACCTGACGATGGCGCTGAACGGTTCGCTCGCCGGGCTCGTCGCCATCACTGCGCCGTGCGACCTCGTGACCGCGAACGCCTCGATCATCATTGGGCTCGTCGCCGGCGTTCTGGTTGTCCTTTCGGTCTTCGCTCTCGACAAAATCCATATCGACGATCCGGTCGGCGCCGTATCGGTCCATTGCGTCAATGGTGTCTGGGGAACGCTCGCGGTCGGACTATTCGCCGCGCCGACCGCCGCGAACTACGGCAATGCCATGGTTGGCCTTTTTTATGGCGGCGGACTCAAGTTGCTCGGCGTGCAGCTGCTCGGCGCGAGCTCGACGGCGATCTGGGCGTTCGGCACCGGAACTGCGATATTCTTCTCTCTGAAGAAACTCGGCATTCTGCGCGTCAGCGCCACGACGGAACTGAAGGGCCTCGACATCACCGAACACGGCCAGGACGCCTACGCCTCGTTCCAGTTCTTCTCCAACATCTGACAACTTTGCCTGCGGCGGTGGTTTTCGTATTTGCTCCCCCGCCGCAGGCCTCTTTTCAAGTGAAAGGACTTTACAAGATCTCAGCGGCAACGCC
>ONWT01000025.1 GCA_900321575.1 uncultured Lentisphaerota bacterium
CGACAACGCCCCGTATGGGAACATCCACGCAATCGCGACCGGCAACGCAACGACCAGAGACAACGGCAGTATTTCGCTGCGAAGTCTTCGTCTCGGCTTTACGGCAAGGCCTGTCATTCCACGCGCCCTTCAGCCTTGCTGCGCCTGTTGGCGAACAGCACTTTGGACAAACCGCTGCGCTTTGATACGGCGGCCAACATCGTCAAATCGTCGCAAGTCGTCGAGCGGTCCGCCAAAACGAGCAATGTGTGCTCGTTCGCCTTGGAAACGCGATTGGCCAAATGCTCGCCGAACGCCGCAAGCGAAGCTTCGTTTCTGAGAGAATAGCGCGCATCGTCAAAGAACACATAAGTCTCGCCGGATGTCTTCATGGGCATGACAAGCGCGACAAGAGAAGTAGGCTCGCCATCTTGCATATTATCGGCAGGCAAGCTGAAGACGACACCCTCGGCAGCAGTCATCGTGCCACCAATCATATGGATCATCAAAAGCAGAAGAAAAACGGTGATCCAAGGCACCACGACAGCCATCGGCCTGAGCCACGCAGGGCCGAACTGCCATATGCCCTGCAAAACGGCAGGCGATCTCCAAGACCATGTCTTCATGCTGGATCCTTTTCCGGCGCGAGATAGCTTACGATTTGTGTGGCGGCCGCTTCAAGCTCGATGATAAGGCGATCCATCCTGACGCGGAGAATGCCATACATGACGGCGATGGGAATCGCCACTCCAAGACCGAGCGCAGCGGCCACAAACGCTTCCATTGATGTGCTTATCAGATCGGCTCGCGCGACTATTTCCTGGGAATTCACAAGGAGAACCGAACGGATAAAGCCTATTATCGTGCCGAGAAGCCCTATCAGGGGAGCAATCTGCCCCATTATGGCGAGGGAGGCCAACCGCCGCTCAAGGCGCCCAGCTTCGGCGCGGCCCTGAGAGTCTACCGCTTCCCTGAGCGCCGTCGCGGAACCCTTTCTGTGGCGAATGGCTGTCGCCACGACATTGGCGACCGGAACCGCCGCGTCTTCGCATATCGCCAACGCCTCGTCCTCGCCGCCGGACGCGAGAATATTCACAACGCCTTTTATGAAATCCTGATAATCGATCTGCGAACGCCTCACCTCGGAAAACCGTTCGAAAAACACCACCAGCGATGAAATCGCCATCGCAAAAAGAATCCAGAATATGGGCCCACCCGACAGCGTCATAGGAACTTGCCTTTCTTTCTTATGCGGTTTATCCTGCGAGAAGCTTCGTCTGCAGAAGGAACTTCACATGCGACTACCAGAGAAAGTATGTTTACGGCCTGCTCGTCCTGTCCCCGGCTTTCGTATTCCTCGGCCAGTCTGAAAGCCGCGCGCGAAAAGTCCGCATGGGCGGAATCTCCATACGCCACCCCTTTTTGGCGCCCATTGCAATACGCGAGCACAACCTGAGTATAATACTGGTCTATCGCCTCTTCCGTCCTCTTGAGGCGCTCTAGCGTCTTGCCGATCTTGAAGGCGAGCGATATCTTTTGGGTCGGCTCCATGTCCGCACCGAGAAACAGCGTTCTATAGGCATCAAGCGCCGCAATATAGCGAACGGAGTTGTCGGCGCCCATGGCGAAAAGAGCATCCGCCTTCAACAATTGCGCGCGGAAACGTTCATCCGGCAGCATGCCTGCCGCCAAGGCCGCACGTTCGAGAACAAGCACCGCCTCATCAAAGCGTGCGAGTTCAATAAGGGACTCTCCCTGGACGAGGAGTCCGGCAGCAAGGGTCGCCTGGTCGGCTTGCATATCCGCAAGGCGTGTCGCCGTCGAAATGGCGTGCGTGAAATCATTGTCGGCGAAATATGCCCGCGCGCCCCACACGACAGCCGCAGGCGCAAAGGAGGATTTCGGCATAAGATCGGCGTACGTCAAAAACCCGAAAGCCGCGTCTTGCCAACGGCTTCTGTTGTAGGCGTATTTCGCAAGCCAAAGTTCAGCCTCGGCCCTTAACGGCGTCTCGGCCGTGTTGTCTTCGGCAAGGCTTTTCGCCTGGGCGGCCGCCTCTTCGTCAAGACCTTGTCCATAAAGGCACATCACGATATAGAATCTCATCTTCGAACGGCGCGAAGGCGATTCGTCCGCAACCTGCTGAAACGTTTTCAGAGCATCCGCGAATCTGTATTCGCCATACTGGGCACGCCCCTTTTCCTCCAACTCATGCAAACGCACAAGCCCTGCGATACGTTCGGCGGCGAGCGTTTTGGGGAACTCCTCGCGAACCTTGCGGTAACGGGACATGGCTTCGTCGCCGCGGCCGAGCGCGGCCAGGACATCCCCCGCTTTCACCAGGGCCATAGACTTGGACGCATCGTCCTGCGCGAGCTCGAACGCGCGATCAAAGGCGTCAAAGGCTTCGTCCAGCCTGCCGAGTTCAGAAAAAGCCCAGCCACGCCCCTCCTGGAAAGCGGCGTCCTTTGCCATACCCGGCCATGTTTCGAGAATCTCCTCGTAAACATCGGCGGCGGCCGACCACGCTTTTCGATCGAGCAGTCCGTCGGCCAGAGCCATGAGACCTTCTTTCGCACCGTCAGCGTCGGGCGCATCGCGAACGATGGACTGGATCAGGCGAGAGCCTTCGTCGAACGTAGCCTTCTCGCGCAAAAGAGCAATGCCGAGCCGTATGCCGACCGATCTGCGGAGCGCCGCCAGATTCATCTTCGCGTATGCGGCGCGCAGCGGCTCGACCTCGCCGAGATTCGACGCGGCGGCGGCGACCGCTTCATCGGCGGCATTGGTCGACGCGACTATTTCGCGCCATATCGCCGAGGCGTCCTTCTTCTCGCCCATGCCTGCTAGAGCTTCCGCCTTCAGCATCATCGAATCGGCGTCCGGGACGCCATCGTCGTCAAGTGCTTTCAGCGCTTCCGCATAGTTGCCAGATTTTATCAATATTTCGGCGTTTATCCTGGCCGCCAGGCGAGTCAGGCTTTTATCGGCAAACTTTGCGTCCGCAAGCAATTTGCGCGCAGCTTGACCGTCGCCGGTCATGGCAAGCGCCTTGGCGCGATAGCAGAGAAAAACCTCGCCTTCGGGGAAGCCCCACGATTCAAGCGTAGACAGGACATCCTGCCAGCGCGATTCGTGCGCATAGCTCTCGAGGACCAGCAGTCTGCCTTCAGGCATATTGGAGTGCAGGGCATGGTCGCGGGCGACGGACCATATTCCGTCGCGCAACGCTTGTCTGGCAATATCATATTCCTGATCCGCCAAAGCCATGAAAGCAAAACACGCGGAAACGCAAATGGCGCAAAAGCTCTTCACACAAGTTCCCCCATGTAGCCCATGCTTGAAAGGAGCCGCTCGTTCTTCATCCAATTCGGCTCCACTTTCACCCAAAGCTCCAGCGAGACCGCGACTCCGAACATTTCTGACAACTCTTTCTCGGCGTTCTTCCGCGCGAACTTGATAGTCTGGGCGGCCCGCCCTATGACAATCGGCTTCTGGGACGCCCTGTTGACGAGAATGTCAGCACTGACCTCCCAACGGCCTTTGCTTTCGGCTATATTCTTGACAAACACGCCAAGCTCGTGAGGCAACTCCTGATGAAGCTTCGCCAGAAACTTTTCGCGTATCACATCGGCAATCGCAAGCTTTCTCGGATAGTCGGTGACGACATCTTCGGGGAACAACGGCTCGCCTTCGCCGGCCATCGCAAACAGAGCGTCCAAAACCGGCTTGACCCGGACATCGTCCAACGCGCTGCACTCCACCCACACCGGCGAAACCGGCAATGGGCCACCGGACTTCGCTTCGCCGGCATGCGCCGAAAGGGACTCCTTCCACGCATCCTCAAACATCGACCGGAAGAATGGCTTCTTGTCGGCCTTGTTCAGGACGAAAAGGACGTTCTGCGTCCCCTCACGGGCAATCCGCTGCATCCAGCCGACGTCTTCCAACTGCGGCTCCTGTGAAGCATCGTAGACTACGCATGTTATGTCGGCACCGGCCGCGCTGCGTCGCGCCATACGGTTCAACAGAGTGCCAAGCGTACCGACGGCCTTGTGCAAGCCTGGAGTATCAAGCAGGACCAACTGCCCGCGAGAGTCCTCGACGATACCGCGAATCGTATTTCGCGTAGTCTGCTCCACCGGCGAAACGATGGAGACCTTTTCGCCGACAAGACGGTTCACGAGCGTGGATTTGCCCGCGTTCGTGCGCCCTACGACACCTACTACAGCGACCTTCATCTGCTATCACGGAACGGGGAATTTCGCGACAAGGGCTTTGGCCTCGCGTTTGACGCGCTCCTGCACGGTCGTATCGGCTATATTGTCGAGCACGTCGGCAATCCACATGCCGATCTTTATCATCTCGGGTTCTTTCATGCCGCGAGTAGTGACCGAGGCCGTGCCGATTCGTATGCCCGAAGTCTTGAACGGCGACTCCGTATCGTACGGTATGGTATTCTTGTTTACCACAATGCCGGACGCGTCAAGCGCAGCAGCGGCATCCTTGCCCGTCATGCCGTGCGACTTGACATCGACGAGGAACAGGTGATTGTCCGTCCCGCCGGAAACGATTCGGTAGCCGCGGTCTTTGATGGTCTTGCAAAGCACGGAGCAGTTGCGCACAAGCTGAGAGGCGTATTCTTTGAATTCTGGCTGCATCGCTTCGCGGAAGCAAACCGCCTTCGCCGCAATTATATTCTCGAGCGGACCGCCTTGCATGCCGGGGAACACGGCGCTGTCTAGCGCCTTGGCGTACTTTTCTTTGCAAAGCACGAGACCGCCGCGCGGCCCGCGAAGCGTCTTGTGGGTGGTAGTCGTGACAAAATCGGCGTACGGCACTGGAGATTCATGCTGTCCTCCGGCGACAAGTCCGGCTATATGGGCCATATCCACGACCATCAAGCATCCGGCCTTGTCGCATATCTCGCGTATTCTGCGGAAATCGATTTTGCGCGGATATGCACTGGCGCCAGCGAGAAGAATCTTGGGCTTCACCTCGAGAGCCTGCTTTTCGAGAGCATCGTAGTCGATCGTTTCCGTCGTCCTGTCGACCATGTAGTGGACGATGTTGTAGAGCTTGCCGGAAAAATTGACGGGGGAGCCGTGCGAGAGATGTCCGCCGTGGTCCAGCGACATGGAGAGGACGGTGTCGCCAGGCTTGATTGCCGCAAAATAGACAGCCATATTGGCGGCGCTGCCGCAATGGGGCTGCACGTTGGCATGCTCCGCGCCGAAAAGTTCGCACGCACGCTTGCGCGCAAGCTCCTCGGCGGCGTCCACGGGACCGCAGCCCGAGTACCAACGCTTCCCGGGATAGCCCTCGGCGTATTTGTTCATCAGCACAGATCCAGCCGCTTCGCGGCACGCACGGCTGGACGTGTTTTCGGAAGCGATCAGGTTGATCTCCGTATCTTCCTGCTCCGTCTGCGCCATTATCGCGGCAAACACATCGGGATCATCCCTCATAAGGCCAGACACGTCGCTCAAACGGCACGCGCGCTCGAGCTTTGCGCGCCGTCTCGCATGGCGCTCGCTTTCGTCAACGGGCGTCTGGATGAATGTCTTGGCGATTTCGACCGCATATTCGGGAGAAATCACATCGGCCCCCAGGCAAAGCAGATTGGCGCCGTTGTGCTGCCTGGTCGCGGTCGCGGCATCGGTTGTCGTGCACAGCGCCGCGCGGACATTCTGGAAACGATTCGCGCACATGCTCATTCCGATGCCGCTACGGCAGATGAGAATTCCAAAATCAACTGCGCCTGACGATACGTCAAGCGCCACTTTGGCCGCGTAATCGGGATAGTCGCAACTGGCTCTGTCGGCAGGGCCTTTGTCAAGGATTGTCGCGTTTTCCGCAAGAGTTTTGACAAGCAAAGCCTTGAGGTCGACTCCGCCATGATCGGAAGCTATTGATATTCTCATTGTAGTGTGTTTCCCTTTTGAAGATATATTATAACATAAAGTGCCGAATGTGTCGCTTAAGATTCCAACAGCTCGCCAAGCCGCATGGAATGCGATGCCTTGAGCAAAACCAGGTCGCCGGACGAGACATCGAGCCGGAACTTCTTCTTCAGAGGCGCAAGAGTCTTGTACGCGAGATGGCACAGGCATTTCGAGCTCTGTTCGCCGACGCCGATCACGAGCGGAATTCCCAGCTTCATGGCGTGGTCAAACACCTTCTTGTGGAATTCCTCCGCGCGAGGCCCCAATTCGAACATGTCGCCGAGAACCGCGACGTGTTTGCCGTCGCAAGGCGTGGCCGCAAAAGCATCGAGCGCGGCAATCATGGAATCAGGATTCGCGTTGTACGAGTCGTCTATGTAAGTAACCCCGTTTTTCTCCGTGACTTTCCATCTGGCGCCCGGCAAGGCAAAGTTTTTAAGCGCAGACACGGCCTGCTCCCGCGTCACGCCGAATCTCTGGGCAAGAGCGAAGGCAAGACACGCATTGGAAACATTGTGCGCTCCCGGCAAAACCCCCGCCAAAGCTTCAGCCATCCATTCGGACGCGACATCCACCTCGACAAGTTCGACGGGACACATCGCGCGCAATTTCTCAAGCCGGACATTTTCGCGCGAAACGACGCCGAATGGCGGCACGCGCGAACCGTGCGCCGCGCCCAAGGCCGCGAAAATCCGGCCTTTCTCTTCCGCAATGCCGTCCTGCGAGCCAAAGAACTCCATATGCGCAGTACCGACATTGGTGACAAGCGAACAATCGGGCTCGGCGATGTCGCATAGCGCCGCTATCTCGCCGGGATGGTTGGAGCCCATCTCAAGTACGAGAAAAGCCGCGTCTTCCGGACAATTCAGGATCGTAATGGGCAATCCGAGATGATTGTTGTAGTTGCCTTCGGTCGCATATGTCTTGCCGACGCACGAAAGGAAGGTTTTGAGCAGCTCCTTCGTCGTCGTCTTCCCCGCCGACCCCGTCAGCGCGACGACCGTGGTTCCCGGCCGCAACGCCCTGCGGTATTCTCGCGCAAGATTCTGGAGCTCTGCGAGCGCATTATCGCCGCCGATTACCTTTGACGCCCCTTTCTCCAGCGCTTGAGGTATATAGTCGTTGCCATCGGCGCGTTCGCCTTTAAGCGCAACGTAGAGCATGCCGGGCTTGACCAGCCTGGAGTCGAACGTCGCGCCCTTGAATCCGAAATCGCGCATCACGACACGCCGCGCTGCGAATTGCGGTAGAAAGCGACAAGCTCTTTGACCTCGTCGAACTGCTCGACATCGTTCTCGACGCGATCGAGAGCCTGGGTGCGGTTGAGTCCGTCGCGGTATATGAAGCGATATGCCTCTTTGAGGGCCTGCAAGACTTCACGCTTGAATCCGCGGCGCGTAAGGCCGACGACATTCGGTCCGATGACCTTCATCGTGCCTTCCTGCATATCGCCGAGCATGTAGGGCGGGAAGTCCTGCCGTATTTTGCACATTCCGCCGATCATCGCGTGCCTGCCGACCGTGCAGAACTGATGGGACGCCGAGCAACCGCCTACGATCGCGTAGTCGTGCAGGTGCACGTCACCGGCCAGCTGCACCGAGTTGGAGCAGATCACATGATTGCCAAGAATAACGCCGTGCGCGGCATGGCAGTAGGCCATAAACAGACAGTCGTTGCCTATGATTGTCTTCTCGCCGTCGGCCGTGCCGAGATGCACCGTCGCGAATTCGCGTATCACCGTGCGGTCGCCGATCTCAACGTAGCTGACGGACCCCTCCTTGTATTTGAGGTCTTGGGTTTTCATGCCGATCAAAGCATATGGATATATCTGGCACATGGACCCGATTGTCGTGTGGCCGTCGATTATGGCTCCCTGGCGCACGAATGTTCCGTCGCCGATTTTAACGTCCTTGCCTATATGCGCGTAGGGGCCGATCTCCACATCGGCGCCGAGTTGCGCACCATCTTCGACAATTGCGGTTGGGTGTATGTTGGCCATAACTGTTTCTCCTTGGTTTTTCAGAGATTTTTGGGTATCAGGCGACCCGCCAATACAAGGCTCGCCGCCACGGCCAGCCAGATCAGCAGTTCGGGATGGATTGCAAAATTCTTGTGGAGACTGAGCATCAGAATGGCTATCAGATAATAGCCCAAAGACACGGCAAGAGCTATTGCCATGCCAATCGAAGACTCTTTCCGCTGCGCCTTGATTCCGAGAGGTATGCCTACCAGCACAAAGCAAAAAGAGGCCATCGCGAAAACAAAACGCTTTGAAAACTCAACGCACAATTCCGACCTTTCGCGTTTGAGGAAATATCTTTCGGTCCCTTTGATCTTGCTCGAGCCTTGGGCCTTCTCAATCGCAGAGTCGTACGATTTGATCTTGTCCAGCACTTCAAAGAACCTCAAATCCTTGTCTTTCTTCGAGTATTTCGACTCCTTAAGCGCGTCCTTGACGTAATATTGAAACCTGTTTGCGCGCGCCATTGTCGGGTGTTCCGCATCCAGCGGATCGACCGTCATCTGATACAGATCGAGCGATATGTCGCGGCCCTTTGTCGAGACGAGCGCCTTGGCCGCCGTTATCATGCGATCCACTCCGGGGCTGGAATAATCGATAACCACCAGATCGTAAAGCCAGTTGCCTTCCTTCGCCCCGAAATACAGCTTCATCTTCGGGAAGTCGTCGATCACATGACCGGGCTCGAGAATATCCAAGCCAGTATCGACCGACACCTTTGCTTTCAGCGAACGCCTGATCTCGTGTCCCCGCGGCACGATCTCGTTGTTGATATAGACGCCGAGCAGCGAACAGAAAAACGCAAACACAAGCGGCCACTTCATCACCGACAGAAGATTTATCCCGCACGCGCGCATCGCCGCGA
Organism: uncultured Lentisphaerota bacterium; assembly: GCA_900321575.1. Taxonomy (GTDB): domain Bacteria; phylum Verrucomicrobiota; class Kiritimatiellia; order RFP12; family UBA1067; genus UBA1067. The sequence goes on from ONWT01000025.1 coordinate 8,810, forward strand.
TTTCGCTGTCGGCGCTCATCCGCGAAAACACAAGCACGCTCGAAACGAGAAGCGCCAGCGGCATGGTCCACTGCAGCGTCTCGGGAAAGCTGACCATCGCGAACTCGCCTACAAGCTTCATGGGCAGACCGCTGAGGATATACCCCACGATCTGCACCATCAGCCCTATCGTCATCACGAACGTGAGAACGAGAAACGCGAGCGTGAAGCTCGAAAGAAACGAACCGAAAACGTATCTCTCTATCGTCTTCACGCCAAAACCCCTTTCAGTTCGCGACCTTGAGAAGGAAATTGTTCTTCTTGCCTTGCTTGAGCAGAACGACGCGGCCGTCTATCAGATCGTCCTCTCCGAAGATGCGCTTTTCATCCACCTTCGCGCCATTGAGCGAAAGCCCGCCTTGCGCCGCCATCCGCCGCGCCTCGCCGTTGGACTTGAACATCCCCGCCGCCGCCGCGACCGCGAACACGGGCTTGCCCACGATTTCGCCCTTCGCGAGCTCCGACGACTTCACATCCTTGAATATCG
>ONWT01000004.1 GCA_900321575.1 uncultured Lentisphaerota bacterium
GCACTCGATGAGCGACATGATCTGCTCGTCGGTCGTGTTCGCCTTGCGCTTGAGCTCCTGCTTGTAGCGATAGACGATATACTTCTTGGCGATCTCGGTCGCGTTGAACTCCATGATCTTCGTTTCGACGACATCCTGAATCTCTTCGACCGTCATAGCGCGGTCGCGAGCTTCGCAGACGCCTGCGACTTCTTCCGCAATGAGCTTTATGCGGCCTTCGCTAAGCGCATTCTTGTAATCCACCGCCTGGCTAGCCTTGCGAATGGCGTTCTCGATCTTGGTGATGTCAAACGGAACCTCCTGTCCGCTCCGCTTGATGATCTTCATGGCTTTCATTGTCGCGTCGTCTTTCTTTTATTGTTTAAGTGTTAAGTTGCAAATCGTTCCTATTGTGGTTGTTGGTAGATATGATACACTAAATATTGTATTTGCGCAAGGGGGAAAATTAAAAAAGTTGTCAACATATTGTAGACAACTTATGAAGAGACACAATAGATGGTGTAAATCAGACCGGCTGAAGTATCCACCGCTTGTTGTACCAATACCATTCGCCCGGGTGCGCACGCACTTCGGCGTCGATAAGACGCATCGCTTCGCGCGTAAGGCGGACGGCTTCGGCCTTCGCGTCCGGGGCGGCCGGATCTGGCCGAAGGGTAGCCAGGTGGTTGAAGACGTGGCGACCGCCTTCGCGGCGCATCGCAGCGACGACAATCGGCGAGCCGCATCTGACGGCAAACATCGCCCCCGCGTGGCTCACGTTGGCCTTGCCGCCGAGGAAATCGACCTCTACATCGGGAGTGTTTACGCGCAAATCCGGCAATATCGCAAACGCGCGGCCCGATTTGAGTTTGTCCTTTATTCTGGCGAGCGTATTTCTGTCGCTTCTGTCGAGAACCTCTATATCGCCATACTGGCGCTTCATCCAAGCGTCGATCTTGACGTTGCGCTGGCGCGCCGCGAGCGCGAAAAGAGGCAACCCGTATTTGGCCATGGACCAGGCCGCCATATACCAGTTGCCGGAGTGGGGAACCATTATGACGACGCCGTTGCCTTCGTCCACGAGCTCCTGAAGGCGGTCTTTGTACAATTGGCCGTCCACCACGTGACGGTCCATCCAAGCCTTGTCGAAGCGCGGCGCGCGTATCATCTCGACCGCAGACTGGGCGACATTGGCGAGAGAGCGCCTGGCGACCGCCCTGATTTCGCGCGGCGGTTTTTCTGGAAACGCCTTGGCGATACGGTCCAGCGTACGCTTGCGCTTGAAGCGCAGCACGTCAAAGGCGAACGCGGCGAGGCCGCGCGCGGCAGCCATCGCCAGGGCGTAAGGAACCGCGTTTACAAGCGCACAGAAAAGCCTGAGCGCACCGTATTCGAAATTCGTCGCGGCCCTTGATTTTACCATTCGCTACCTCAACTTGGCCACGGCGGACGCAATGGCGCCGCATACGGCGCGCGAGGTAATAGTCGCGGAGGTGATGGCGTCGATATCGCCGCCGTCTTTGCGCACCTTGAGAGACGAACCGTCCCTGCCGCAAAACTGGGACGAGAACTCGACTGTATTGAGCTTCATGCCGAGGCCGGGAGTCTCCGCGGCGGAGAGCGTCTTGTAGCACACGACAGTAGTCTTGTCTGCCCGAAGGCCGACCATAAGCACCACATCGCCACCGTAGCCGCCCGGATCGCCGCCCTTCACGGCGTAGCCGACGACATTGCCGTCGCCTCCAAGACCTACAAAATACTCCTCGCCGTCCGCAAAGCGTGCGCTCTCGACGCTGACGGTCTCGGGCGGCAGAACGGCCTTCGCCGCCTCGACGGTCTTCTTTACGAGCATCTGCGCAATGGGCTCTCTGGTGAGAGCGTCAACATAGGCGAGCACTCCTGCGCAAACGGCCGATATGGCAGTAAGGCTGGCGACAAGCGCGAATATCTTCTTCATGGGGGCGGGTCCTTTCACTTTGCGCCGAAGGGCTTTGGCTGGGTCCAGCGGTTTATCAAGGGACAAACGGCGTTCATTATGAGAATCGCGAACGAGCAGCCCTCAGGATAAGAGCCGAACTGGCGGATCAGCATGCAGAGAAGTCCGCAGCCGAAGCCGAAGATCAGCTTGCCCTTGGCCGTTATCGGGCTTGTCACATAGTCCGTCGCCATGAAGCAGGCGCCTATCATGACGCCGCCGGTCAGAACCTGGGCGTAGGCGGGAGCGCCGCCCGCTATCAGGGAGTAGACGAAGACCGTCGCGATAAACGCCACGGGGATATGCCACGTTATGACCTTTCTCCACAAAAGATAGGCGGCGCCGGCGGCGAGCGCGATGGCCGAAACCTCGCCTATGCAGCCGGGCATATTGCCGACCAGCATGTCGCACAGGGACGGAATCTGCTCGAGAGCCTTCTCGGCGTGCGGCGTGGCGGACGCCGTTATGTCGGCCGCGAACAGCCGCTTCATGGCCGCAAGGGGCGTCGCCATGGTCGTCGCGTCGGGCGTCTCGCCGCAGCAGCGGCATATGGGTCTCAGCCAGGTCGTCATGGGGCCCGTGAAAGAGATCAGCATGAACGCGCGCGCGGCGAGAGCGGGATTGAACGGATTCATCCCAAGACCGCCGAAGACCTGCTTGGCGACACATATCGCGAAGACGGAGCCTACGACAGCCATCCAGAGCGGGATGCCCGCAGGCAGGTTGAGCGCAAGCAGAAGACCGGTTACCACGGCGGAAAGGTCGCCGATCGTATTGTCCCGCTTCATCGCCAGGCGGCAAAGCGCTTCGGCGACTATGCATGTCGATACGCACACCGCGATCGTCCATACGGCCGGCATCCCGAAAAACCATATGCCGGCGAATGTTGTAGGCAGAAGCGCCAGGACGACATCGAGCATTATGCGCGAGACGCTGGAGTTCGCATGAGTGTGGGGCGAGCTGGAAAGAATATAGTGTTCTGTAGTCTCTTTGGGTTTCATTGGCGGCTCCTTACTTGTTCGCGGCAGCGGCGGCCTTGGCTTTTTCGGCGGCGATACGAGCCCGGATGGAATTCTTGGCTCGCCTGCAACTCTGTGTAATTGTACGGTAAGCCGGGCAGCCGAAGCTGCACGCGCCACACTCGATGCAGCTCATGACATGGGCGTCTTCGGCCGCCTTTATGTCGTTCGCGTCCACGGCCTTCGATATCAGCGCGGGGTTTAGCCCCATCGGACAGGCTCTCAGGCAGCGGCCGCAATTTATGCAGGCGCCCGAAGCGTATTGAAAGACTTTCTTGCCCGACAGCAGCAAAAGGCCGGATGTCGTCTTCGTGGTGGGTATTTCAAGTGTCGAGACGGCAAAGCCCATCATAGTGCCGCCGGAGACTACCTTCGCGGGCGCGGTCTTCTCGCCGCCGCAGAACGCGACGAGGTCGCTGTATTTGGTGCCGCAAGGGGCGAGCACGTTCTTCGGCTCAGCCACGGCGTCGCCGGAGACGGTCGTCACGCGCTCAAGCAGGGGCTCGCCCTTCTCGACCGCATCGGCTATCGCCACCACTGTGCCGACATTTTCGACGACGCAGCCCACATCTATCGGCAAAGCGGGCGGCTCGGGCACGACGCGCCCGACCGTAGCGAATATCTGGTGTTTTTCGCTGCCTTGCGGATAAAGCACGGACAGCACGACTATCTCGACATTGCCGTCGATATCGGCAAAGGCTTTTTCGAGCGCCGCTATGGCCTCGGGCTTGTTGGCCTCGACGGCGATTCGCACGGCAGGCCCGCCGAGAATCTTGCGCATGATTTCGACGCCCAACCGTATTCTGGGGGCGCGCTCGAGCATCACCCGATAGTCGGCCGTAAGATACGGCTCGCACTCGGCGCCGTTCAAGATAAGATATTCGCAGCGCTTGCCGGGCGGGGGATTGAGCTTGACGGCGGTGGGGAACCCCGCGCCGCCCATGCCGCATATGCCAGCCTCTTCAACGCGCTTGAGAAGCTCTTCGCGGCTCGCGGACCGCCAATCTAGAGGCGGCAATATCGGGGCGTCCGGCGCTGACGGCTCGCCTTCGTCGGGCTTCACGGTCGTATCGAGCACAATCGCGTCCGCCTTGGCGCCCGCCGGGCCGAGCCGCTTTTCGACGGCCTTCACTTTGCCGTCTGCGCTGGCGCGCACGCATACCGATATGAAACCGTTTTTCTCGCCGACGATCTGCCCGCGCCGGACGAAGTCGCCCACTTTCACGAGGCATTTGGCGGGAGCGCCAAGATGCTGGCTCATCGAAATGACGAGTTCGGAAGGCAACGGCAGGCGCTCGATAGGCTGTTCGCGCGCCAACTCCTTGTTGTAGTCGGGGTGGACGCCACCCGCAAACTTAAACTGGCTCTTTACTGTCTTCATGGCAATAATCCGTTTTATGTTGTTGGTGGACGGTTCAGTGCCCGCTCTCGAAATGGGGGTCTACGCTCATGCACTTCGCGGGACACTTCGCGACGATCTGCTCGTCTTCCGGCGGATTCGCGTAATTGACCTTGGCGAGAAAGCCCTGGAAAACGAAGTGACCGGCCTCCTTGCCGCCGGAGTTCTTCTCGCAGAGATGGCAGCCCATGCAACCGACGCCGCAGACCTTGCGCACAAGCGGGCCCTTGTCGGGATTGTTGCAGAGAACATGCACCGTGGCGGACGCGGGAACAAGCTCGATCAGCTTTTTCGGACATACGGCCACGCACTTGCCGCAACCGATGCAGAGGCGCTTGTCGACCTTGGCAAGCCCGTCGGCAATCGAAATCGCATTCTTGGGGCAGACGTTGGCGCACGCACCGTAGCCGAGGCAGCCGTAAGTGCATCCCTTGTCGCCGCCGGCGGTCATCGCCGCCACATTGCAGTCGCATATGCCGTTGTAGTCGCCGACGCGAATCGCCTCGGAGCGCGTTCCGCAGCACTTGACGAGCGCGACGCGGCGCTCGGTAGAGGCGGCCTCTACGCCCAGTATCTTGGCGACGGCGGCCGCGCACGCATCGCCGCCTGCCGCGCACGCGCCATTGGGCGCAGTACCGGCGACTAGGGCCCTCGCGTAGCCGTCGCACCCCGGGAAGCCGCAGCCGCCGCAATTGGCGCCGGGCAAGGCCGCCGTGACCATGCCGATTCGCGGATCTTCTTTAACGCTGAGATACTTGTCGGCCACGGCGAGCACCACCGCCGCCACGAGACCGACGCCTGCTATGCATACGATTGCGATTGTCATACGAGACCTTTCGTGTTTGACGCCGTCAGTAAGGCAGCTTGACCAGACCGGAGAAACCCATGAAAGCAAGCGACAGAAGCCCGCCTGTGACGAGCGCGATCGCTATACCGCGGAAACATCTCGGCGGATCGGCATGCGCGAGCTTTTCTCGCATACCCGAAAAAAGCACGAGCGCGAAGCCGAAGCCGATCGCGGCGGCGAAAGAGAAGAACACCGATTCGAAAAAGCCGGTCCCCTGCTTGCAGTTGATTTCGGCCGCGCCGAGAACGGCGCAGTTGGTTGTGATGAGCGGCAGGAATATGCCGAGCGCAGCATGGAGCGGCGGCAGAAAGCGCTTCATCGCGATATCGATAAACTGCACCAACGACGCAATCACAAGAATGAACGCCAGCGTATGTATGTAGCCGAGCCCGTTAGGCGACAGCAACCAATGGTCGAGACACCACGTGACCGCCGCCGCGATGGTCATCACGAAGACGACTGCGCCGGACATGCCGAGCGCGGTATCCATCTTCTTCGACACGCCCAGAAACGGGCAACACCCCAAGAAGCGGTTGAGAACGAAATTGTTTACCAGCACCGCCCCGACCAACAGCATAAGATAGTAGCTCATGGTGATATTATACCATCATAAGGCGGCCGTGTCCAGCGGGTCGGCCCCCCACTTTCAGTACGGAAATGGTAATATCTAATGGGTCAGCAAAGAAGAAAGGAAGGCCATGGGGATCATTGAAGAAGAAAAGCGAACTACACCACCCCC
>ONWT01000023.1 GCA_900321575.1 uncultured Lentisphaerota bacterium
AATTTGGGCAAAGGAGAACCATGGATAGAATATCATACCTGATACGGCGTATGCTTCTTGTCATACCGACATTCATCGGCATTACGATAGTGTGCTTTTCGCTGACGCGCTTCTTGCCGGGCGGCCCCGTCGAGATACGAATGATGCGATTGAAAGGGCTTGGCGCGCAGTCCGGCGAGACATCCGGCGCGAGCAGCGCTTCGGCTTCGAACGTCTCGGACGAATACAAGAAGCAGCTTGAGGCGCAGTTCGGTTTCGACAAGCCGATCTACGAACAGTATTGGGACTGGCTTGTGGTCAAGCGCATGGGTATGCAGCTGCCCAGCTACGACTATCCGAACAAGACGGCTTGGCAGCTTATCAAGTCGCGCATACCGATTTCTCTGTGGTTCGGTTTGGCGTCGTTTTTGCTTACTTACATGATCTGCATTCCTCTCGGTATCGCGAAGGCGCTCAAACACAGGCAGACGTTCGACGCGGCATCATCGTTGATAGTGTTTATCGCGTATGCGATACCTTCGTTTGCGCTTGCGATGCTTTTCAAGATGTTCTTCTGCGGTACGGTGGAAGGCTTCGCCGACATCTTCCCGTTGGGCGGCATATCGTCCGACTTTGATGTCGAGCCTTCGACTTGGACGTGGTTTTGGGACCGTGCCTGGCATATGGCGCTGCCAATCTGCTGCTATGTCGCGGGAAGCTTTGCGATGCTGACGATTTTGATGAAGAACTCCTTGCTGGATCAGATTTCGTCCGACTATATCCGCACAGTGATCGCGAAGGGGGCTACCCGGCGCCGTGCGATATGGGGGCACGCTTTCCGCAACGCCTTGATTCCAGTGGCGACCGGCCTAGGCGGCATTATCGGGCTAATCTTTGTCGGCTCGATCATAATCGAGACCATCTTTGAGATCCCTGGTATGGGCCGCCTTTCATGGGACGCGCTTATCGGCCGCGATTATGCGGTGTTCCTTGCGCTGCTCGCGCTCACGGCGAGTTTCCAGCTGGTGGGCAACCTCATCTCCGATGTCCTTTACATGATAATCGACCCCAGAATAGACTTCTCGAAGAAATAAGCTATGGCAATATTCTCACCACTTACAGTAAAGAGATTCCGTTCGTTCAAGCGTATCCGCCGCGCATGGTGGTCGCTTATCGGCCTTGGAATCATATTCGTGTTCTGCATGCTCGCCGACGTGGTTTGTCCGTGCGATCCCAGAGCGGTTGTGGATACGGCAACGCTTGAAAAGTACCGCAAGCCGGTTATCGAATATTCCTACGATGTGAAAACGGTGCGCTACAACATCGGCGCCGATGGTACGATATGGGACTACGAAGGCCCGACTGGCGTAAATGAAGACGATTATGATGTCACTCGCACCGCACATGACGGCTATACCCGCGTCTACATGAAGCCCAAGACGGCTCCGGAGAAGACGGAGCGCGTATTGCCCGCGCCGGAGATAAGCTTTCCGTTCCGGCCTTGCAAGGAGCATCCTTTCGGTATCGACGCCGGCGGACGCGATGTCTACGCGCGAGTCGTGCACGGTATGCGAATCGCTCTGATATTCGGCATAATACTCGCGGCTTCGGGTATGTTCATAGGCCTCGTCGTCGGAGCGATTGAGGGCTATTTCGGTGGAAAAACCGACATTACGCTGCAGCGTTTTACGGAAATATGGAGCGCCATTCCGTTTCTGTACGTCATGATTTTCATCGGCTCTACAATGGGCCGCAGCTTTATGATACTTTTGGTGTGCTACGCCATATTCAATTGGATAGGCGTCAGCTACTACATGCGCGCGGAATTTCTGCGTTTGAGGTCCCGCACGTTTGTTGAGGCCGCAAAGGTTCAGGGCTTTTCTGCCGCGAGAATCATTTTTGGGCATATCCTGCCAAATGCGCTTACCCCGCTTATCACGCTGTTCCCGTTCTTGCTGATGGGTGCTATCGGCTCTTTGGCGGCGTTGGACTTTCTCGGTTTCGGACTGCCGCCGATGACGCCCAGCTGCGGCGAGCTGATGAACCAGGCCCAGCAGTTCCGCTACGCTTGGTGGCTGATTCTCTTTCCGGCGGTCGCTCTTTTTGTCGTGATGCTGCTTACGGTTCTCGTCGGCGAAGGCCTTAGAGACGCGTTCGATCCCCGCCAGAAATCAAAGTTGGAATAGTCGCAGATGGCCGAAGAGCTGACCCCGATGATGCGGCAGTATCTCGCGATAAAGCGCGAGATACCGCAAGGGGCGATATTGATGTTTCGTCTCGGCGACTTCTACGAGATGTTCGGGGAAGACGCCGTCATTGCGTCGCCCGTGCTTGGCGCTACATTGACCCATCGCGGCAATCAGCCCATGTGCGGCGTTCCGTATCACGCTTTGAACGCCTATCTCGCGAAATTGATCCGTGCCGGCATGACGGCCGCCCTTTGCGATCAGGTGGAAGACCCCAAGACCGCCAAAGGCCTCGTCAGACGCGAGATAACGCGAATCGTAACCCCTGGAACCGTCACCGAGGATGGGCTCCTCGACGAGACAAAAAACAACTACATCTGCGCCGTCAACGGGCTTGCTATCGCACTGCTCGATCTCGCCACGGGCGAATTCTTCGGCGAACAGTTCGCGAGCGAGCAGAAGCTTGCCGAAGAGCTCGAGCGTACCCGCCCGGCCGAAATGCTGGAGGCGACGGACGAGAATCGCTGGACTTTCTCCCTCGACGCGGCATACGATTGCCTGACGCGCCACTTCAAGGTGGTCTCGCTGGACGGCTTCGGGCTCGACGGAAGGAGCGATCTTGTATGTGCCGCAGGCGCGCTTTTGTATTATGTCGGCACGACCTTGCACCATTCGCTTGACCATGTGCGCAAGATATCTTTCCGGGGTAGCGCCGATTCGCTCATCTTGGATGGCGGCACGATAAGGCATCTTCAGCTTCTTCCGGGCGCCGAAGTTGAGAAAAGCGCTTCCCTCTTGGGCGTGTTGGATGTAACGAAAACGCCTATGGGCGCGAGAACCATGCGAAACTGGATAGCCCGTCCATTGGCACGCTCCGCCGACATAAATGCGCGGCTTGACGCCGTGAAGGCGTTTGTCGAAGATCGCCAGTCGCTCTCTCGGCTTAGGCTTCTGCTGTCGGGCGTGCGCGATCTCGAGCGGCTCATCGCCAAGGTGGACTCCTTTAGGGCGAACCCTCGCGACATAAAGGCGCTTGCCGAGTCGCTTCGCCCGATTCCGGACATTGCCGAATGTCTCGCTGGTACAGGCGTTGCCCTCGCTACGGCTTCGCTGCAGAGCCAGCCGGAGATTGTCGATCTAATAGATCGCGCCGTCCAGGAAGATCCGCCCGTAATGATGTCGGATGGCGGATATATCGCCGCCGGCTACAATGCGGAGCTGGATGAACTGCGCGCGATTTCCCGCGAGGGCCATGCGTGGCTGGCCGAGTATCAGGCGAAGGAGCAACAGCGAACGGGCATAGCCAAGCTGAAGGTGAAATATGTTTCCACGTTCGGTTTCGTCATAGAGATACCGAAAGGTTCCGTTGCGCTCGCGCCGGCCGACTACGAGCGCCGCCAGACTCTCACTACAGGAGAGCGCTTCACCACAGGCGAGCTCAAGGAGTATGAACGCAAGGTCCTTGGCGCTCAAGAGAGGTCTGTCGCGATAGAGCAGCGGCTTTTCCGCGAGATTCTCGATACGATTTCCTGCAAGACGGTCGCGATACAGGAGACTTCGCTTGCCATTGGCGAGCTCGACGCGCTGCTCTCTTTGGCCGACCGCGCTCTTGCCGCAGGGTATGTTCGCCCGGAGGTGGACGATTCGGACCGCCTAGAAATCGTCGATGGACGCCATCCCATAATCGAACAATTGCCCGATGCGGAACCGTTCGTGCCGAATTCGGTGCGTCTTAACACCACGACCGACCAGATAATGCTCATCACCGGTCCCAATATGGCCGGCAAGTCGACATATATCCGCCAGGTCGCGACGATTGCGGTCATGGCGCAGATGGGTTCGTTCGTGCCTGCCGCCTCGATGCGAATGGGCGTGCTCGACCGCGTGTTCACGCGTATCGGCGCGGGCGACGATTTGGCGCGCGGAAGATCCACATTTCTCGTCGAAATGCAGGAGACCGCCAATATCCTCAACAACGCCACGACAAAGTCTCTTATTGTGCTGGACGAAATCGGCCGCGGCACTTCGACCTTCGACGGTATTTCGATCGCGTGGTCTGTGGCGGAATATCTCCACGGCAAGGCGTCGTCGAAGGCGAAAACGCTTTTTGCGACACATTACCATGAACTGACCGATCTTGCGGACATACTGCCTGGCGTGAAAAACTATACCGTTCGCGTCAAGGAAGAGGGCGGTCGAATAGTGTTTCTCAGGCGTATCGTGCCTGGCGTGGCCGAGAAGAGCTTCGGCATACACGTAGGTGCCATGGCGGGATTGCCCCGCGAAGTCGTAGATCGTGCGGCGCAGATATTGAAGAATCTCGAAGCGAACGAGCTCGACGTGAACGCCCCCGCGAAGACGATACGCCGTCCACGTAGCAAGATTCACGAAATGCCCGGTCAGATGACCTTCTTCTGACGCGGGCTATCGGCCTTTGGCCACGCAGTAGCGCTTGATCGGACACCCCTCGCATCTCGGCTTTACGGGCGCGCAACGGGTCTGGCCGAATGACACTAAATGGCTGTTCCACGTCTTCCAGTACTTTACCGGCAGAATGCGCCGCAGAGTCATTTCCGTCTCCAGCGGAGTCTTCGTGCTGATAAGTCCAAGCCGGTTGCATATTCTGTGCACGTGCACATCGACGCATATCGCGGGCAGATCGAAGCCGACCGCCACCGTGAGATTGGCCGTCTTGCGTCCAACTCCGGGAAGCTCGCAAAGCTCTTCCACCGTATTCGGCAGCTTTCCGCCGAACTTTTCCCTCAACACCTTCGGCAGCTGCTTAAGGTGTCTGGCCTTGTCGTGGTAAAAGCCCACGGGATAGATGAGCTTCTCTATTTGCTCTACCGTAAGGCGTTCGAGGTCTTCCGGCCCGAACGCGCCGCTTGCGGCCTGCGCGAAAAGCCGTTTTACGGCGCCCGCTGTGCATTGGTCTTTCGTCCTGGCCGACAGAATCGTGCCGACCAGGACGCAGAAGGGGTCGTGGGTCTGAGCCTCGATCAGTTCGATTATCGGCGAGTCGTGTGCCGCAAATTCGCTCTTGAGTGCTTTGTCCACAGAAGGTATGTCTTTTGTCGTCATGCATATATTGTAGCAAAGTCGGCCGAAGATTTGGTAAAATATTACAGACAATTCAATGGGCAGTCGAAATGAAAAACGTTTTTCTAGCTTTTGCGTCCGCGTTTCTCGGGTCTTGCGTTCTCTGCGCGTCTCCCGAGTTGCGCTTTACCGCAGACGCGCCCGCCAAGGTCTGGCGCGACGCTATGCTTGTCGGAAACGGCACTATAGGTGCGATGGTGGAGGGTAGCATATCGGACGAGCTTATGCACCTCAGCCATGCGAGACTGTATCTGCCGCAGCCAGCTGACGGCGACAATTCAGTGCGCGACCCGTTCATGGCGGCGTGCAATCTCAGAATCGCGAACGACATCGGCGAAATAACGGAATATGTACGCTATGTCGACTTCGCCTCTGGCGAATGCGTCGTCTCGGCGCGCGACAAAGAAGGCAATTTCTACAGGCGCCGCGTGTTTGCGTCCCGCGCGGACAATCTCATTGCGATAAAGATCGAAGACGACGCCAAGCGCGAGACCTTTTTCGTGCTCGATTCCATACCCCTTAGCGGATATCGCGAAGCGAAGACGTTCGAATCGTGCGTGAGGCGTTTCGAGGTAGGCAAGCGTGAAGGCTGCCTCGTCTACAGATGCGAGTTCTCCAACAGAAATCCCTGGAACGATCTCGCGGGCTATGTTGTCGCGCTCGCGGCCGGCGCTGACAAGACCGAGGCGTTCATCGCCATCGAGCCCGTGCCAAAAGGCGGCTTTGCCAACGATCCATTCCCCGCGTTGCGCAAGCGTCTCGGCGCGGCGGTCGCCGATGGATACGAAAAGCTGCGCACGCGCCACACTGCGATATCCAGAGACCTTTTCGGCCGCGTCTCGTTCGATCTAGAGTGCGGAGACAAGCGAATAGCGAACAGATTCTGCGCAGGCCGCTACAACATAATCTCTTCTACAGGCGGCGACAACGTCCCGAATCTTCAAGGCCTCTGGACAGGTTCATGGAATGAACCATGGGGGGCGATCTTCAAGAAGAATGGCCATCTGCCTTGCGCGACCTCGTTCTTCAGCCGTGGTAATACGCCCGAATTCAACGAGTGCCTCGCCAAGTGGGTCGAGCGCAAGATGAAAGACCCTAGGTTCGACTGGCACAGGAGCGCCTGGATGATACCCGATCGCCTTCGCGACGCATACCGCCATACGAAGGACGAAGCGTGGCTGAAGAGAATCGAGCCGCTTGTCGCCGATGCGGCGCCGCGTCCTTCGCCCGAAGAAAGCGACATCGACACCGTGTTGGAGCTTCTCTGCGACAATGCCCCCGCCGAGGTTTTGACGAACAGCGTGGTCGTGCAGGCCGTGCGCGACTTTATAGACGACAGGCTCGAAAACGATCGTGGCATGAAAGCTTTCGAATGCGTGCGCTACGGACTGGCCGCGTGCAAGCTGGGCGACGCCGAACGCGCGGAGAAGTGCCTCGCGAGAGTCACCGACGGATATTGGACAAAGGGCGGCGGCACGATGCACAGGGAAAACGACGTGTTCAACATGGATCTCTCCGGCGGCTATCCCTATCTCGTCTCCGAGATGCTGGTGCATGGCGAAGACAGCTGGGTGCGTTTCATGCCTGCGAAGCCCGCCTCTTGGCGCAAGGGGTCGATAAAGGGACTTCTTCTTCGCGGCGCCGTGATTCTCGAAGACCTCTCCTGGGAAGGCGACGAATGGCGGGCCGTGCTCCGCTTCAAGGACGGCACGGTAAAATCCATTACCAATGTGGATTCTCCGCTTGGAGTCGTATGGTACGACAGACTCAAATGAAATGCAGAATATCCATTGAGGGCTCTCTGCCCAAGGCTGTCGGCCTCGCCAAGAGCGAACTGAAGGCCGCAGCCGCGTATTTCGCCGAAAGATCGTCCTCGCGCGTCAAGGTGCCGTTTCGCGAGGTCGCGATTGTGCTTCAGAACGACGAATCGAGCGATGAAGCGCATCGCGCCATAATGGATGTCGCGGGCGCGACGGATGTCATAACCCAAGGCTACGACCCCATGCCCGGCGAAGCGGAGGGCGTATACGGCGAGCTTTACGTGAACTGCGAGCGCGCCATTTCGGCAGCGCCCGCGCGGAAGGGATGGTCGCCTGCGAAAGAGCTACTGCTCTATGTAGCGCACGGAATGGACCACCTTTCCGGCGCAGACGACCATTCGCCTGCCGATTACGCGCTTATGCGGCGGCGCGAACTCAGTTGGCTGTCGCGAATCTGTAAGCGTTCTCGAACATCCGCATCCAAGGTCCGTTGACCTTGAACACGCCAGGGTTGTAGCTCAGCTGGCACGCCCTGAAGCCGCGCTCGGGGTGGGGCATGAGAATCGTGGCGCGTCCGTCTGTCGTCGTGAACGCGGTCTGTCCGCCAATCGAGCCGTTCGGGTTGTACGGATAGCGGGTCGTCGCTTCGCCGCGGCCGTTGACGTAGTGGGCCGCGCATATCGAAGGCGCGAAACCGTCCGTCCAGACCCTGCCCTCGCCGTGCGCGACGGCGATAGGCAGACGCGAGCCCTCCATGCCCTTGAAGAAGATTGAAGGCGACTTCTCGATCTCTATCGTCGCATATCTCGCTTCGAACTGCTCCGAGAGGTTCTTGACGAATTTTGGCCACATTTCCGCACCTGGTATTATGTCCTTGAGCTGCGAGAGCATCTGGCAGCCGTTGCACACGCCGAGCGAGAAGGTGTCTTTTCTGTGGAAGAACTTGCGGAACATCGCTTTGAGCCTGTCGTTGTAGAGTATCGACCTCGCCCAGCCCGATCCAGCGCCGAGCACGTCGCCGTAGCTGAAGCCGCCGCACGCGACGAGCCCCTTGAAGTCCGCCAGATCGACCTTGCCCGATATGAGGTCCGACATGTGCACGTCTTGGCAGTCGAAGCCTGCCAGGGAGAAGGCCGCCGCCATTTCGATGTGCCCGTTGACGCCCTGTTCGCGCAGTATGCACATGCGCGGCTTTGCGGCGCCCTTGGCCGTCTTCGGCGGCTTCTCGTCGGGGTCGTAGGTAAGGCGGAACGTCAAGCCGGGATCGTTCTCGTCCAACGCGTTGTCGTACTCTTCCTTGGCGGTCACGGGATTGTCGCGAATGGCCTGCATGCTGTAGGTCGTTTCGCTCCAGGCGCGGCGCAGACTTGTGATGTCGGTCGAGATGGCGAGCCGCTTGCCGACGTATAGGCGGAATTCTCTCGAGCTCTGTGTCGCGGTGCCGACAATGGCGGCGTCGAGCTTCGCGGCCTTGAATATCTTCATCACTGCCGCCAGGTTGCCTTCGCCGGGCTTCGCCTTGACGCTGTCGGTGACCTGTATGACCGCGCCAGGCTGCTCGTTGAAGAGCTGCTCCAGTACGTCGCCGTCGGGCAAGCGCGCGATGATGCCGCGCCCGCCGGTCATCGCCATTTCGGCCAAGGTCACTGCGAGGCCGCCGTCAGACCTGTCGTGATAGGCGCGGGCGAGCCCGCCCTTGACGATCTTCTGCATGGCGTTGAAGAATCTCTTCAGCGTCGGCGCATCGGCGTCGGCGTGGCTGTCGCCGAGCTGTCCGTAGACCTGCGCGAGCGCCGTGGCGCCGAGCGGCGCTTCCCCGGCAATGCCGAGGTTGACATAGACTAGTGTGGAAATCTCGTCGTTGGCGTCGCTCTTGAGATCTGGCGTCAGAGTGAGCCTTACGTCATTGACCGGCGCGAAGGCAGAAACCACGAGCGAGAGAGGCGCGACCTGCGTCTTCGTCTCGCCGCTGGAGTCTTTCCATGTCGTGTGCATCGAACAGCTGTCCTTGCCGACGGGAATCGACACCCCGAGACGCGGACAGAAATCGAGGCCGACCGCCTTCACCGTATCGTACAGTATCGCGTCCTCGCCAGGCTCGCCGCACGGCGCCATCCAGTTGGCCGAGAGCCTTATCTGCGAAATATCGCCGACATCCGCGGCTGCGAGGTTCGTGATCGCCTCGGCGACGGCCATCCTGCCCGAGGCGGGGCCGTCGAGAAGGGCTATCGGCGTGCGCTCGCCCGTCGCCATAGCCTGGCCTTCGTACGTCTTGTAGCCCATCGTCGTCACCGCGCAGTCGGCCGCGGGCAGCTGGTATTTGCCGACCATCTGGTCGCGCGCCACGCGTCCCGTGACGGTGCGGTCGGTGATCGTGACGAGGAATGTCTTGTCCGCCACGGCTGGCAGATGCAAAACCCTCATCAGCGCGTCCAGCGGCTTCACGCCCTCGAAGTTCGTGCGCGACTTGCGCTTGTTAGTGCGCTTGACGTCGCGTACCATCCTGGGCGGCTTGCCGAGCAGCACCTTTATGTCCATATCTATCGGGCGGTCGCCGAAATGTTCGTCCTCGAGAACGAGTTGCCCGTCGCCCGTGGCGACGCCGATGAACGCTACTGGACAACGCTCTCTCGCGCAGAGCGATTCGAAGAATTCGCGCGCCTGGGGCTTGAGGGCGAGAACGTAGCGCTCTTGCGCCTCGCAGCACCAGATTTCCATCGGACTCATAGACTTCTCTTCATTGTGCACCTTGCGCAGGGAGAACTTGCCTCCCGTGGCTTCCACCAGCTCGGGGCATCCGTTCGAAAGCCCGCCCGCGCCGATGTCGTGCACGGAAAGTATCGGGTTCGCCTTGCCAAGATAGCTGCACGCGTCGATTACGCCCTGGCAGCGACGCTGCATTTCGGCGTTGCCGCGCTGGACGCTGTTGAAATCGAGAGCTTCGGAGTTGGTGCCCGTCATCATCGAACTGGCCGCGCCGCCGCCGAGGCCTATGCGCATCGCAGGCCCGCCGATCTGCACGATAAGCGCGCCGACCTTGACGTCTTTCTTCTGAACCTGCGAATCGCGTATGACGCCCATTCCGCCCGCGAGCATGATCGGCTTGTGGTAGCCCCTAAGCTCGCCCGCGACCTCGCCCTCGTATGTCCTGAAAAAGCCGCACAGCTGAGGCCGCCCGAACTCGTTGCCGAACGCCGCCCCGCCGATCGGCCCCTCGGTCATGATCTGCAGCGGCGTGGCCAGCCGCGTCGGGAAGTCGGCGAAGACGCGCTCCCACGGCTGCGGCAGCCCTGGTATGCGCAGGTTGGACACCATAAAGCCGCATATTCCCGCGACCGTCCGCGAGCCCGTGCCGGTCGCCGCCTCGTCGCGTATTTCGCCGCCCACGCCCGTAGCCGCGCCCGGATACGGCGAGATCGCGGTAGGATGGTTGTGGGTCTCGACCTTCATGAGCTGGTCGAGCCGGTCTTTCTTGAAGCCGTATTTGTTCGTCTTGGGATCTATCGCGAACACCTCCGTGTCGAACCCCGCCACGACGGCCGAGTTGTCCTTGTAGGCCGAAAGCGTGTCTTGCGGACGCTTCGCATGCGTGTTCTTGATCATCTCGAAGAGGGATTTTTGCTGCTTCTTGCCGTCGATGATGAACTGCGCGCCGAATATCTTGTGGCGGCAGTGCTCCGAGTTGACCTGGCCGAACATGACGAGCTCGGTGTCCGTCGGATTTCTCCCCGCGGCAGCGAAACTTTTGGCGAGATACTCCATCTCCGGTTCGCTTATCGCAAGCCCGATTTCTTCGTTCGCCTCGCGAATCGCCGCGATTCCTTTCGAAAGAACGTCATACGTGCGCCCGCGCTTGGGCTCGCCCTCTTCGAACAGATCGGCGATGTCGCGGTATACGCCCTCGGTCATCTTGTCGTACAGCGCGGCGTAGGCCTTGGCGGAAAGGGGACTCGACACCTCGAAACGGATGCCGCGCTCGACGCGCACTATGCCCTTGAGCCCGCAGTTGCGGAAGATATCCGTCGCCTTCGAGCTCCACGGCGAGATCGTGCCTTTGCGCGGAGTCACGAAAAAGACGCCGCATCCGTTCTCTTCGGCACTGCCGGACATCTCGCACGGCCCCACGGCGTTGAGCAGGCTCGTCGCCCGGAGAAGCTCCTTTTGCGCGAGTTCCTTGTCGCCTTTCGTCTGGATTGCATACACCCATTTCGCGTCTATGTCGATCGGCCCGAGCGCACTGTCGAGCTTTGCGATGGCGTCCTTTATCGCATCGAGGCGAAAAGGCGAGTATGCGTCTGTTCCAAGCAGCAGAATCATAAGTGGTCCCTCCAATGAAATGAAATGATATTATACCATATTTGCTTTTGTCGGGCAAAGGGCCCTATGTTGCGGACGGGGTTGGGTTGTGGTATAATGATGTCTAAACGAAAGGAGCTTGGAAGCGGATATGAAGAGACTTTTTGCAGTTGCGTGGGCGGTTTGGTGCGCTGCCGTGTCGTTCGGCGAGGTGCGCACAAGCGAGGCGACGCTCAGTGCGCTCGAGAAGGGCATTATCGCAATCGTCCATTTCGGGCCGAACACTTTCACTGGTCGCGAATGGGGCTACGGGGACACCCCGGCCAGCGTTTTCGCGCCGCCGAAGCTTGACGCCGCGCAGTGGGTGGCCGCCGCGAAGGCGGGGGGTGTCCGCCGCATCGTTCTCGTCTGCAAGCATCACGACGGTTTTTGCCTGTGGCCAAGCGCGTACAACGCCGACTATACGGTGGCGAATACGCCGTGGAGGGACGGCAAGGGCGACCTAGTGAAGGAGGTCCGCGACGCCACGCTTGCGGCGGGCCTCGAATTCGGCGCCTACCTCTCGCCGTGGGATCGCCACCATGCCGAGTATGCTCGTCCTGCCTACACGGAGTATTTCCACCTCCAGTGGGCGGAACTCATGGAGAACTACGGGCCGATTTCCGAAATCTGGCTTGATGGCGCCAATGGCGGCGACGGATGGTACGGCGGCGCGAAGGAGACGCGCAATATTCCCGCCGCGCCGATCTACTACGACCATCCCCGGCTCTTCAAGGCGCTGAAGGCGAAATATCCGCTATGCGCCATATTCGGAATGGATACCGACCGCACGCTTCGCTGGCCTGGCAACGAGCGCGGAATCGTCCCCGAGGCCTACGATTTGGTGCGTAACGGCGTCTTCCAGCCGCCCGAAGCCGACACGCCTCTTCGCGGCAAATGGTTCTGGCATCCTGGCGACAAGGCCAAGAGCCTAAAAGAGCTCACCGACCGCTATCTGGAGAGCGTCGGCCGTAGCGGAATCCTCGATCTGGGGCTTGCGCCAAACCGCGACGGACTCATCGACGAAGGCGATGTGCAGCGCCTAAAGGAGTTCGGCGACTGGGTGCGGCGCTTCAACGGCGTGGATCTCGCGAAAGACGCGAAATGCCTCGTCAGTTACAACTCCCGCAAATGGAGCTGGATTCTTCCTGAGGCCCGCACCTTTGACGCCATCGACCTCTCCGAAGACCTGCGCAAGGGATTGCGCGTCACATCATGGAAGGCGTTTGCCGATGACTGCCAGATAGCCTGCGGCAAGCAGATCGGCTATCGCCGCATCGTCCGTTTCGCCTCGCCCGTGACGGCGAAGGTCGTGCGTATCGAGGTCGAGAGCGACGGCAAGCCAGAGATCAATCTGGCGCTGCGCACGATTCCGCCGCAGGACGGCTCGGCTCCGCACTTGCCGGAAGAAACCGCCGAAAAGCGCCTGCCGTACGAAACCGTCAAGGCACAGGGCGGCGAGTTCGTCGCGGATTTCGGCACGTCTCTTCCGCTCAAAGGCTTTGCGTTCACGCCGGGCGAGGGCTCTAAGGCTCTGCCCAAGGGATATGTCGCGTATGTCTCCGACGACGCGAAATCGTGGCGCAAGGTCGCGTCGGGAGAGTTTGGCAACATTCTGGCGAATCCAATCAGGCAGGATGTGCGCTTCGACGAGCCTGTCGCGGCGCGCTATATGAAGCTTGACGCCGTGCCATTCCACGGATGCGCGGCCGATTGGATGGCGAACGGGGCGGAATTCTTGTTTTGGCGGTAGATTTCGAACCTGCGGAGGCCTTGGATGGAGCGGCTCGTAAAGGCGATTGAATCGGCGAAATGCGTGGGCGCTTTGACTGGCGCGGGCATCTCGACGCTGTGCGGAATACCCGACTTCAGGGGACCGAACGGTCTCTACCGCCAGCCTGACGCGGAGCGGATATTTGATATCGACTGGTTCGACCGCGATCCGTCCATCTACTATCGCGGATGCGCAGATCTGGTGTATGGGCTCGCAAAGTTCGAGCCGGGGCCCGTGCATCTTGCGCTTGCTGCGCTCGAGCGTTCTGGACGCCTCGCCGGAATCGCGACGCAAAACATCGACATGCTCCACCAGAAGGCCGGTTCGAAGGCGGTTTACGAGGTGCACGGTTCGCCTGTATTGCACCATTGCCGCCGTTGCGGCGACGTGAAGACGTTCGACGAGATACTCGCCATGCTCGCCGGAAACGCGGCGGGGTTCGTGCCACGTTGCGCGTGCGGTGGCGCCTACAAGCCCGACATCACGTTTTTCGGCGAGGCCTTGCCGGAAGAAGCCTTCACCGCGGCCCAGTCGCTTGCGATAAAGAGCGACGTGTTTCTCGTGCTAGGTACTTCGCTGACGGTTTATCCCGCGGCAGGTCTGCCCCGCCTCGCGCTGCAGGCCGGGGCAAAGGTGTTCATCGTCAACGCCCAGCCCACGCCCCTGGACGACTATGCCGAGGCGCGCTACGGCAACTTGAGCGAATTCGCCGCCGCAGTTCAGAGGTTGGTGTAATCGTTGCGACACCCCGCGGCGGCGCCACGCGCCGCCTAAGTTCGCTCGCGCAGCATAGGACTTTAGAGTTTCGGTTCGATAGTCCGCGTATCGCTATTGCTTTCTTGCTGGTCACGCGTACAAAAGTAGTACTATTTATG
>ONWT01000014.1 GCA_900321575.1 uncultured Lentisphaerota bacterium
GCGTTTCTCTACACGCCGATCGTCCTTGTCGTGGTCTACGGCTTCATACCGAACGGCATCAGCATGTCGTTCTTCGACGCCCACGGGCAGTTCATCGGCTTTACGGCCAAGTGGTATTCGCAGATATTCTCCGGTCACTACGCCGTCAAGGCCCTCATGCAGAGCTTTTGGCTGTCGCTGACGATAGCCTCCCTGGCGACGGCCATATCATGCGTGATCGGCACGACTGCCGCGCTCGCCCTGCACCGCTGGAAAGACCGTTTCCAGTCCGTCCACCACGCTCTCGTCTACATGCCGCTCGTCATGCCCGATATCCTGATCGGCATTTCCCTTCTGATGCTCTTTGTCGCCCTGAACATGGAGTGCGGCTTCTGGACCATTCTTGTCGCCCACGTCACGTTCTGCGTCTCATATGTCGCGATGACCGTCCTGGCGCGCCTTCAGGACTTTGACGACCGCCTCGTCGAGGCCGCCTACGATCTCGGGGCGGGCCCTTGGTATACGTTCTTCAAGGTCGAGTTGCCGATATTGACGCCAGGTATCGTGGCTGGCGGCCTTTTGGCGTTCACGCTTTCGATAGACGATGTAGTCATAACGTCGTTCGTGAACGGAGCGGGTACGAACACCTTTCCGACTTACGTAAGCTCCATGACGAAGCACTCCAAAAACCTGCCTTCGGTGTTCGCGCTGTCCACCCTGATGCTGCTTTTCACCTGCACCCTGGCCGGCATTTCGAAGCTGCTCACCCGCGCCCACCAGCCTCGCGAGCGCGCCAGACGAAGCCTTTCAAACGAAAAATAACGAAGTAAAGGAGTAATAAACATGAATATTGCCAAGAATACATTTATTGCGGCGGCGCTCTCCATCTCGCTTCTGTCCGGATGCGGCAACGGCGACTCCCGTCAACTCAACATGCTGTCGAACCACGCCTTGACGGTCGCCGGGGCGATGGGCCTCGATCTGCAGTCCGTAAAAGGCTCCACTCTGCACGTCTACACCTGGAGCGACTACATCTCGCCCGATGTGCTCGAAGGCTTCGAGAAGGCCCTCGGCGTCACGGTCGTCATCGATACTTTCGACTCCAACGAAGCCATGTACGCCAAGCTCAAGGCCGGCGGCACGGGCTACGACATCATCATGCCGAGCTCTTACCAGATCGAGACCATGGCGCGCGAAAAGATGATCGAGCACCTCGATCGCGACAGGCTGCCTGTGGTGATCAACAACTTCGACCCTTCCTTCGCGGCGCAGATTCTCGACCCGTCCTTCTCGTTCGGCGTCCCCTATGCCGTAACCTATACGGGCTTCGCGTACGTGAAGGACAAGATTCCCGCGGGCGCGGACCCGGCGAGCTGGGCGATTCTCGGCAATCCCGCGCTGAAGGGCAGAATCTCGCTGCTGGACGATATCCGCGAAGTCGTCGGCGCCGGCCTCATGTATCTCGGCTATTCCGTGAACTCGACGAACGCCGCCGAAATCGACGCCGCCGTCGAGCAGATTCTCAAGTGGCGCTCCAATGTCCGCAAGTTCGACTCCGAGAGCTACAAGACCGAGGTCGCCAGCGGCGCGACTTGGCTCGGTCAAGGCTATTCGACCGACATTACACAGGTCATCATCGGCGACGAGGAGGCCGGCGCGCCGGCCCGTGACGATATCGGCTTCGCCCTCCCCAAGGAAGGCTTCGCCATCGCGTTCGACGAAATGGTGCTCGCCTCCGGCTCGAAGAACAAAGACCTCGCCTATGTCTTCATGAACTACATGTATACCGGCGATGTGGCCGCCGCCAACATGGACTACATCTGCGGCCCCATGCCCGTCGCCACGGGCATCTCCCTCCTGGACGACGACTACCGCAACCTGATCGTGCTTGACGACAACGAGATCAGGAACGGACAGGTCTTGCGCAGCTTTGACGGCGCTCCCGAAGTCCAGGAGCTCTACAACCGCGCCTGGGACCGCATCAAGGCCACGGAAGCTAAATGACGGTCGCCGAAATAGGCCGCAGCATAGACGGTCTCGACCTCTGGCAGACCGTCATGCCCTACCACTGGGCGCTAAAGCCGCGCGGTACGGCGCTGCCCTATTTCTGCGCTTTCCTCAAAGGCGACAATTCGCCCGTAAAGGCGAGAATCCTTCTGCTCGAAGGCTGGCAGACGTTCCACGAGTTCATAAAGGTGCGCATGGACCGCAACTTCGGCTTCATCTCGTCGCCCATGGAGTTGGCGCACTTCGAACTCGTCTTCTGCGCCACCCCCGAAGCCCCCCAGCTGTTGCGCTACGACGCGGGCTATATGCCGTGCGCCCCGTCCGCCGCCGGCGAAGAATTGTGCCGCAGGATGCTGTGGGAGGTTCTCGGCGTCATGATGCGCCTTGAAGGGGACGCCGAGCTGCCTTTCAGGTACGCCGCCGAAAAGGCTCTTTTCGCCCGTATCGAAGGCGAGGGCGGCGTTTGGCGCGATGCCCCGCTCGCCATCCAGGACACTCCGCCCCACGTGGAGCGAATCTCGTTCGCCAAGAGCGACCTCGCTGTCGCCAAAGACCTGCCTTTCGCCGCCGGCGAGGCGCTTGAGATGGATTTTCGCCTGATTCCCGGTCTCGTCACGCGCGAGAAGCGCCCGAGATGCGCCTACATGCTGTCGGTCGTGGACGCCAAGACCGGCGAACTCGTCCTGCAGGAGAAGGCGTCAGTCGATGCCGAGAGCGGCCTTCGCGGCTTGTGGGAGACCGTCCCTTCGCGCGTCTTGAAGCTGATCGTCTCGCGCGGCAGGATTCCCGGCGAGATCAGGCTGCTCTCCGGCCGCATGTTCCGCATGATGCGTGCGCTTTGCATGCATCTGCCGTTCAAGCTTTCGCTCCACGACGCACTGCCCAGCCTCGAAAAGGTTTTTCCGCAGTAGCGATTGGCGCGCAGGCGGAATTTTTGGTATAATAGCCCCCCGTTCACGTATGAAAGGCGAACGGCAATGTGGAATTATTCAGAGAAGATGATGGATCACTTCCGGAATCCCCGGAACGTGGGTAAGATCGACAACCCCGACGGTACCGCTACTGTCGGCTCTTTGGCTTGCGGCGACGCGCTGCGCTTTCAGTTCCGACTCGGCCCCGACAAGAAGATCGCCGAGGCGAAATTCCAGACTTTCGGCTGCGCGAGCGCCATCGCGTCCAGCTCGGCCCTGACCGAAATGGTCATCGGCAAGACCCTCGACGAGGCGAAAAAGATAACCAACCAGCAGATAGCCGACTATCTCGGCGGCCTGCCGCCCCAGAAAATGCACTGCTCGGTCATGGGGCGAGAGGCTATGGAGGCGGCCATAAAGAACTACGAGACCGGCGAGAACGCCGACCGCAACCTCGAAGACGAAGTCCTCTGCACCTGCTACAACGTCTCGGAGAACGAAGTCCGCCGCGTAATCACCGAAAACCAACTTACCACCGTCGAGGAAGTGACCAACTACACGAAGGCCGGTGGCGGCTGCGGCCGCTGCAAGCCCAAGATACAGGCCATTCTGGACGAAATCAACAAGCGATAACCTCCGCAAACCACACCCCCCTATGAAACTTGGATTCGACAACGAAAAATATCTCCGCGAACAGTCCGAGGAGATTCGTCGCCGTGCAGGCCGCTTCGGCAAGCTCTACCTCGAATTCGGCGGCAAGCTGATGAACGACTTTCACGCGGCGCGCTGCCTGCCTGGATACGACCCGAACGTGAAGCTCAGGCTTCTGCAGTCGCTCAAAGACCAGGCCGAAGTCATACTTTGCATCTTCGCCGGCGATATCGAGCGCAAGAAAATGCGCGCCGATTTCGGCATCAGCTACGACGCCGACGCGATGAAGCTCATCGACGACCTCCGCAATCTCGGCCTGCTCGTGCGCGGCGTGGTCATCACGCGCTATCAGGAACAGCCCGCCGTGCAGCAGTTCCGCGCCAAACTCGAGCGCCGCGGCGTCAGGGTGTATTACCACTACAAGACCGCCGGCTACCCCGCAGACGTCGATACGATCGTCTCCGACATAGGCTACGGCAAGAACGAGTTCATCGAAACCACCCGGCCCCTCGTGGGGGTCACCGCACCCGGTCCCGGCTCGGGCAAGATGGCCACCTGCCTGTCGCAGCTGTTCC
>ONWT01000107.1 GCA_900321575.1 uncultured Lentisphaerota bacterium
AAGCGCTACAGGCTGGCCGACGACCGGCGAGAAGGCTGAGTTTCCTGCCGTGGATGTGAATGGGCGTACAGGGCTGGCTCCGCAACGGGGCGTAACGGGCCCTCTGACAGTCGGCAGGGGATTGGCCATTACGGTAAGTCCTCTTGTCGTAGACACTGCGGACCCGTCAATGAACAGGATAGGTTCTGACGTTTTGCTTGAGTACGATCTTTTCGTGGACGGCCTTACTGTTTCCTTCCGCGAATGAGCCAGTCTGCGCGCTGTCCCGGTTGCAACAGGTTGCGATGATTTGATATAATACGCTTATGACAGTTGAGAAACAGGTAGAAGCCATCGTAAAGGCGCTTGAAGACCGCAAGGGAATGGATATAAAAGTCTACGACGTGCGGGGCAAGTCGTCGCTGGCCGATTTCTTTGTGGTCGCCACCGGTACCGCCGCGCCCCATCTGAAGGCGCTGATAGCCGAATCCCAGTCGGTTATGAAAGAGTCCGGCGTGCAGAGCTATCGCACAAGCGGCGACCCCGAAAGCGGCTGGATCGTGGTCGATTATGTGGACGTAGTGGTTCACGTGTTCTCGCCGGAAGCCCGCGCCTATTACGCGCTGGAGAAACTTTGGGCGTGACGCGATGACGTCCACCGTATATATAGCGAAAAACGTTTATGGCGGCGACGGTCTCGGCAGACTAGGCGATGGCCGCGTCGTTTTCGTTCCGGGCGCGTTTGCGGGCGAGAACGTAAAAGCCGAGATTGTCGATGAACGCCGCCGTTTCGTCAAGGCGCGGCTCGTCGAGGTTGTGGAGCCTTCGCCGGCGCGACTCGGTGAAGGCAGAGAGCCCATACCGGGCATGGTGTACGCAAATCTGCGGTACGAGGCCGAACTTGACGCCAAAGAGTCCCAATTGAAGGAGTTTCTCGACCGCGCTCGCCTCGATTGCGCCTCTTTCGGAC
This sequence comes from uncultured Lentisphaerota bacterium, assembly GCA_900321575.1. Lineage (GTDB taxonomy): Bacteria > Verrucomicrobiota > Kiritimatiellia > RFP12 > UBA1067 > UBA1067. Next base: position 950 of record ONWT01000107.1, read on the forward strand.
GGATTGCCTGCGAAAAGCGCGAGCTCAACTACCGCAACAAGGTCGTCTACCATTTCGCCAGACAGCGCGGGCAGTGGGTTCTCGGCTACAGAGTCGAGCCGGACCACGAGATAATGGATGTTGCTGAAGATCCGTTGGCCTGCCGCGAGATAAACGCCAAGTTGCCCGAGATTCGCGCCAATGTCATGCGGCTTTTGACCCAAGGTGCCGAAGCGGTGCGCCGGGATACCGAGCGCAAGGGCAATGTTACGATAAGGTTCTCGCCGAAGTCTGGCGTGAAATGGTGGCTTGGCGATGCTCCGCAGGATATTTCGATAAAAGAGGTCACGTGCGGAAAGGCTTTCGACGTGCCTGCGGACGGTTTCTATCAGGTCAACCCTGCTGCCGGCGAGAGCCTTGTCGCGGCAGTCGTCGCCGAATACGCCAAGGGGGCGGATGTCGCCCCGCATATTCTCGATCTCTACTGCGGCGTGGGTGTCTTCGGTATCTGCTGCGCCAAGGCCGATACGCGGCTTGTCGGAGTGGAGTCCGGCAGGCGCGCGATAGACTTCGCCAAGCGCAATGCCGCCGCCAACGGCGTGAAAGGCGCCTTCTTCGCCGAGCAGGTGGGCCGCAATATGCGCCGCATAAAGATTGGCCTTCAGACGACCGTCATACTGGATCCTCCCCGCGGCGGCCTTGAACCGAGGGTCCCAGAGTGGCTGGCGCAGTCGCGTGCGCCGCGCATTTTCTATGTGAGTTGCGATCCTGCGACGCTGACGCGCGATTTGCGCATAATGTCGCGCGGCTATGAATTGGAGGCGGTGCGCTGGGTCGATATGTTCCCCCGAACCGCGAGATTTGAGACTTTCGCGGTCTTGAGGCGCAAGGCATGAAGTTTCTGATCCATACCTACGGCTGCCAGATGAATGTCCGCGACTCCGAGGCGGTCGAAGCTCTGTTGGTCGCCGCCGGGCATGAGAAGGCCGCGAGCGAGGCTGATGCCGAACTTGTGATCGTCAACAGTTGCACCGTGCGCCAGAAGGCGGAAGAAAAGGCAATCGGCAAGACGGGCAATCTGTGCGCCGAGGGCAAGCTGACCGGGCTTATGGGGTGCGCCGTCAAACGGCTGGGCGAGGAAGTCTTCCGAAAACTGCCCAAGTTGGACTTCGCGGTCGGTCCTCGCGCAATAGGGCTTATACCTAAGATCATATCGGACGGCGTCTTTCCCCGGCTCGAACTCGCCGACGATGCCATGTCGCAGGCCCTCGCCTCGCACATGTCCGGCGGGGTGCAGGCCTTCGTGACCATACTTGTCGGCTGCGACAACCGTTGCAGCTACTGCATAGTGCCTGATGTCCGCGGCCATGAATATTCCCGCCCCGCGCGCGAAATCATCGCCGAAGTCCGCGCTCTTGTCGAAAACGGCGTCAAAGAGGTCTGCCTGCTAGGGCAGAGTGTGCTTCGGTATGGCGTCAGAAATGCCGCGTGGGACGACTCTGACGCGCCCAGTCCGGGCGGATACAAAGAGGCGTTTCCCCGTCTGCTTGAAGCGCTGAGCGCGATATCCGGCCTTGAGCGCATCAGATTCACGTCGGCCCATCCTAAAGGCTGTACTGACGAATTGATTCGCGCCTACAAGGAGTTCCCGAAAGTCTGCCGCCATCTTCATCTGCCCGTGCAGTCGGGCAGCGACCGGATTCTTGCGGACATGGGCAGGCACTATACCCGCGCCGAATACCTCGCCGCCGTTGCCAAACTGCGCGAGCTCGACCCCGGATTCGCGCTTACTACGGATGTGATAGTCGGCTATCCCGGCGAGACGGAGGCCGATTTTGAAGAAACGCGTACGCTGATGGAAGAAGCTGGCTTCGACAATTCTTTCATATTCAAATATTCTCCGCGCCCGGGTACGCGCAGCGCGGCCAAGCCGGACGATGTGCCAAAGGCCGAGAAGGAGCGCCGCGACCAGGTTCTGCTTGCCGATCAGGAAGCGCGCGGACTCAGGCGAAACGCCGTCTGCGTAGGAACGGTGCGCGAAGTCATGGTGGAGGGGCCGTCAAAGCGGAACAAGGCGCGCTTCAGCGGGCGGGACGGCGGCAACAGAATCGTCGTGTGGGATGTCTCGCCCGGCGAACAGGCCCCGCGCGCCGGCGAAGTGCTGCAACTTAGGATAATCGATGCGCATGCTCAGATTCTCATCGGCGAGCGCATTTAACCGATACCGGAATACAGGAGTACCAACATTATGAAAATTGCGATTCTCGGAGCGGCCGGCAGAATGGGGCGCAAGCTTTGCGACATGGCGCCTTCGGCGGGACTTGAGGTCGTCGCCAAGGTCGACGTGGCCGATGGGTTCGACCGCGATTGGCCGGCGGGCACCGAGGGGATTGTGGACTTCTCCCACCACTCCGCGCTGCCCGGCGCGATAGCGAAAGCCGCCGGACAGGGCCTCGCGTACGTGATCGGCACCACCGGAATCACGCCTGACGAACAGGCTGTCGTCGATGCAGCCGCGAAAAAGATTCCCGTCGTGCAAAGCGGCAATTACTCTCTGGGCGTGAATCTTCTTCTTGCCCTCGTGAAGCAGGCCGCCGCCACGCTCGGGCCGGAATACGACATAGAGGTGGTCGAGATGCACCACCGGCACAAAAAGGACGCTCCGAGCGGGACCGCGCTGATGCTGGCGAAGAGCGCCAACGAGGGACGTGCCGCCATCAATGCCGCCGCCGAAGGCTTCATCTACGGCCGCCAAGGCGACACGGGCGAGAGACCCTTGCGCGAAATCGCCATCCATGCCCTGCGCGGCGGCTCGGTTGTCGGCGACCATACTGTCATGTTCGCGGGCGAGCTGGAGCGCGTTGAGCTCGTCCACAAGGCGCAGGACCGCGCGGCGTTCGCAGCCGGCGCCCTGAAGGCGCTCGCCTGGGCGAAGGGCAAGGCGGCCGGAATCTACACGATGCGCGACGTTCTCGGCTTTGCGTAGTCCGCTTGTCGCACGGAACGGTCAAATTTGGTATAATACTCGCGAGGAGATGCAAATATGAACAAAGTGATGATTACTGGTATCGGTATGCTGTGTGCGAGCGGTAACGGCAAGGATTCCGTCTGGTCCGCCGTGAAGGCCGGCAAGCCCGGCATAACGCGCATAACGAAGTTCGATCCGTCGCGTTGCGCTTGCCAGGTGGCGGGCGAAGTGAAGGGGTTCGCCGAGTATGCGATAGGCGGCGGCCTCATAGACAAGCGCGACGCCAGGCACATGGCGCTCTTTTCCCAATACGCCGTGGCCGCAGCCGTCGAGGCGTGGCGCGACGCCGGCTTCACCGAAGAGAACAAGCCCGATATGGACCGCGTCGGCACGCTCATCGGCAACGGTATCGGCGGTCTCGACGTGACTGGCGACAACTACAAGATTCTCTTCGAGCGCGGGCCGGAACGCCTTTCGCCGCTCGCCGTGCCCGAGCTTATCCCCAATGAGGCCGCCGGCAATGTCTCCATCGCGCTTGGCGCGAAGGGTCCCGCACAGGTGGTCATCACCGCGTGCGCCAGTTCGACCGACGCTCTCGGTCTGGCGATGGATATGATTCGCGCAGGCCGTGCGGATGTCGTCGTCGCCGGCGGAACGGAAGCTTCCGTCATGGAGTTCACTGTCGGCGGCTTCATGAAGATGAAGGCGCTGTCGACCCATTTCAACGATACTCCCGAGCGGGCATGCCGGCCTTTCAACGCCGATCGTGACGGCTTTGTCATGGGCGAAGGGGCGGCCGTGCTGATTCTCGAGAGCGAGGAGCACGCAAAGGCCCGTGGCGCCCGCGTCTACTGCGAACTCGCCGGCTATGGCGCCACCGCCGACGCCTACCACATAACCGCGCCCGATCCTTCCGGCGACGGTGCGGTCAAGGCGATAGAAATAGCCCTCAAGGACGCCGGCGTAACCGATCTTTCGTCCGTAGGCTACATCAACGCGCACGGAACTTCGACCCATCTCAACGACCAGATGGAGACCAAGGCCTTCAAGCGCGTCTTCGGCGAGGAAGGCGCGAAGGCGATAAACATTTCGTCCACTAAGTCGATGCACGGCCATCTGCTCGGCGGAACCGGCGCCCTTGAGGCGGCGATTACTGCTCTTGCGGTAAACGAGGGCTTTGTGCCGCCTACGATTAACTACGAAAAACCCGACCTGGAGGTCGATGTCGAGAAGGGCGAGACGCCGCTCGATCTGAACTACACTCCGAACGTCGGCGTCAAGCGCGACATAAGCGTGGCTCTTTCGAGCTCGCTCGGCTTTGGCGGACACAACGGCATACTGGTTTTCAAAAAGGTCTAAGTCATGGAATTCCCTGTTTTCAAAAACGTCTACAACAAGCCTGGTATTGAGCTTCTGCCCCACCGTTCGCCGTTTCTTTTCGTCGATACGCTTCTTTCTGCGGACGAAACGGGCGCCGTCGGCGAGTATACGTACACCGAGGAGAAGAACGACTTCTTCAAGGGGCACTTCCCCGGCAATCCCATAGTGCCCGGCGTGGTGCTGGTGGAGTCCATGGCCCAGGTCGCCGGCGCCGGTATCGTCGCGAGGGGCGCTTTGGCGGCAGATCCCGACAAGGAGGCCGTGTTCGTGCTGGCCGCCGTGGAGAATGCCCGCTTCAGGAACCCCGTGCGCCCCGGCGACAAGATGACGACCGTCGTCGAGAACGTGAAGGTGCGTACGCGCCTCGGCGTGTTTTCCCTCAAGGGTTACGTGAACGGCGAACTTGCCTGCGACTGCACGGTCAAGTGCATGCTGGGCGAAAAGTAAAGATGATACGTATCGTCAGCGCCGGCGACCGCCGCCTCGAAGCCTTCAACGCCCGCCCCGCCTTTCCCGAGGCGGCCGAAGCGGTCGCCGCCGAAGTGCTGGCCGCGATACGCAAGGCCGGCGATCGCGCCGTGGCCAAGTATGTTGCCAGGTTCGAGGGCGCGAAACTCTCGCCGCAAAGGTTCCGCGTGAGCGACGGCGAGCTCGCCGCCGCCGAAGCGAAGGTACCCGCTGCGCTGCGCCGCGCCGTCGCCGACGCCCACCGCCGCGTGATGCGCTTCTCGAAGGCGTCCCTCCGCCAGGCCTGGAAGATGTCCACTCCTCGCGGCGGCTCAGCCGGCGAATTCTTCTCGCCGATGGATCGTGTTGGTGTCTATGTGCCTGGCGGCACCGCGCCGCTCGCATCCACGTCGGTAATGACCGTGACTCTGGCCAAGGCCGCCGGTGTCAAGGAGATCGTTGCCTGTACCCCTGCCGGAAAGACCGGCGAGGTGAATCCCGTGCTGCTTTATGCCTTGAAGCTCGCCGGCGCTACCGAGATATACCGCGTCGGCGGCATCCAGGCCGTCGGAATGATGGCCTTCGGCACGAAGACTTGCCGCAAGGTGCAAAAGATCGCCGGTCCTGGAAACGCCTTCGTGACCGCCGCCAAGCGCCAGGTCTACGGATACGTCGCGATCGACCAGGTCGCAGGCCCCAGTGAGATCGCGGTTCTTACCGACGGTTCGGTTGACGTCCGCTGGATCGCCGCCGACCTGCTTTCGCAGGCGGAGCACGGCAGCGGGCTAGAAAAGTCGCTTTGTGTCTGTACCTCCCGCGAACTTGCCGAGGCGATACGCCGCGAAGTTCTCGCACAGACGAAGACTCTCTCGCGTCGCGCCCTTGTCGAGCGCGTGATAGACAGGGACGGTATTCTCATTGTCGTCGCCAAGGACATCGCCGAAGGGCTTGAGGTGGTCAACCGCTTCGCCCCCGAGCATTTCGAGATAATGACCAAAAACGCGCTTTCCGTAATGCGCGGCGTCCGTTCGGCCGGTGCCGTGTTCGCTGGCGCCTGGACCCCCGAATCCGCCGGAGATTTCGTGGCCGGTCCCAGCCATGTGCTGCCTACGGGCGGCGCGGCGAACATGTTCAACGGCCTTACGCCGGACGATTTCAGGCGGCGCCACAGCTTTGTCGCCTTCACCGAGGGAGATTTGCGCGAAACGCTCCCCACGATCGAGGCGTTCGCGTCCGTCGAAGGTCTTGACGGCCACGGTCACGCCGCCAGTATAAGGTTCGGAAAATGAACTGCCTGCTCAAACACGCCTATGATATCGGCTACGGCTTCGCCGGCCTGCTCTGGCCCTTTATGGGCAAGCGCCGCCGGATAGCCGTCGAAAACGTGCTCGCCTGCAAGATAACGGACGATCCCGCCGAGGCCCGCCGCATAGCTAAGGCGTCGTTCGGCCACCTCGCCGGACACATCTGCGAGGCCCTTTGCGTGCCGGCCGTCTTGTCTAAGGCGAATTGGCGCGACTGCCTCGACACGGAGACCGACGCCGATCCGTCCGCCGTGAAGCTCCTGCTGGAGACACCCGACCAGCCGATAATCATCGCCAGCTCCCACCATGGCGTCTGGGAGGCCGCGACAAACGTGCTCTCGATCGTTCGCCCAATGATCGCCATAGCCCGCGTGCAGAACAACAAACTTGTCGCTAAATGGATGAAGAAGTACCATTTTCGCGGACCCGTCACCGTGATCGACAAGTCCCACGGCTTCACGCCCGACATAATGCGCCAGTGGAAGAACGAGTGCGCTGCGATGACGATTTTGATGGACCAGCACACCAGCGGCGGAATGCCCCTCAGCTTTCTCGGCCGCCCTGCGCGTACCTTTACGTCCGTCTCGCGCCTTGCGATACGCACGGGCTACCCCATCATCGTCGGTTCGTTCGTCAGAGTCGCGCCCTACCGCTACCGCCTCGTGGGCGGCGCGCCGCTCGTCTTCAAGAAGGGCGATGATCTCGCCGCCGTGACGCAGCTCTTGAACGACCGCCTCGCCGAGGCGATACGCAAATATCCCGAGCAGTATCTCTGGGCTCACCGGAGATGGCGCTGACGCCGCCATGCCGACGCTCTGGACGATAGCTCTTCTCGGCGCGTCGTTCTTCGCCGCCGACCTTACGCCGCTATCCGCTTTCCGCGAGACCGGCGAGCCCGACATACCTTTCGTAAAAGACGGCGAGGCGCTTTTGCCCATCGTCACCGACGCCTCCCCGCGCAATGTCGCCGCCGCCCGCGAATTGGCGTCCGTAGTGAATTCCGCGACAGGCGTTCGCCCCGCCATAATCCGGGAGGCCGAGGGACAGCGCGCCCTGGTCGAACGCGCCCTTTATATCGGCAATGTCGCCGCCGCCCGCGAATCGGGTCTCGCCGCCCCCGTCGGCAATCCCGAGGCGTTTCGCGTAGTCGCCAAAGGCGGCTCCATATTCTTTCTCGGACGTTCCGATTACGCGGTCTACGACTGGTGCGAACGCCAGCTGGACGCGCGTTGCTTCTGGTTCGACAAGGCGGGCGACGAATTGTCCGTGCCGAAGCGCGCTTCGATTTCGGCGAAGAGCGTCGATTATTCCGACAGTCCCGTCTACTCCAAACGCATATGCGGCTCCTGCTCTTCGCAGAGATGGGCGAAATACGCCAAATCCGGCTCCTCCCACCGCGGCGGCGTCCGCGTGCACGCCCCCCACGGTTGGCACAAGGACGGGGCGATTGTGCGCGAGCACCCCGAAATCTTCGCCCTGACCCGCGATGGACGCCGCGCCGCGACACCGCTTCTGTGCTACGGCAACCCTGCCACGCTCGAATACTACGAGCGCCGCATCGACGAGGCGATCGCCGGCCTGCGCGACTCCGGCGGTATCGTCGATACCGGCCGCAAGGTCATAACCGTCTCTCCCTGGGACGTCCCCTACGATTGCCGCTGCGAATATTGCGCCCCGTTCTACGACGCCTCGCTCGGCGAGAGAGGCTATGCCTCGCCGGTGGTGTGGGGACGCTTTCTCAAAGGCCTCGCCCGATGGGCCAAGGCCAACCACCCCGACTACCTGATTTCGTTTCTCCCATACTGGACCATGTGCGAAGTTCCGCCGGGCCTCGATCTGCGTGAAGAGGGCAACTGCGAACCCGAAGTCTGCGTCATGCCCGGTATCGCCTGCATGAAGAGCGATTCCGTAAAGGCTGACGAGGAGCGCATAATACGCGATTGGACGCGCGTCACGGGGCGCAATGCACTCTTGTGGCACTACACCTGCTGGCCTGCAGAGGATACCCCCGCCGCGTATCTCTTCGGCGAGACCGCCCAGCGCCATTTCGCCGATGTCCGCGATTGCGTCGACGGCGTGTTCATCTGCGGCGGCGGCGAGGTGCCGCGCCTCTCGCTGATGTATTATGTCATGATGCGCGCCATGTGGAACCCTGAAGTGGACGTCCAGGCGATATTCGACAGCTTTGCCGAGCGAATGTTCGGGCCTGCCGCCAAGCCCATGCGCCGCCTTATCGCGCTGCAGGAGCGCGGCTGGGCGCGCCGCTGGCCCAACGACAGGCTTCTCGACGGCAACATATACGGCTATTCGTATCCGCCTTGGGTCGTACGCGAAATGAAACAGTGCCTGGCCGCCGCCGAACGCCGCGCCGCCAGCGATCCTCTGGCGCTGCGCCGCGTAAGGCGCTATGTCTCCGTCTTCCCCGCCTTCTTTGAAGAGGCCGCTCTTGTCGGCGAGGGCTTTCCGCGCCATCCTCTCGCGTTCGCGCATGCGAAATCGCCCCTGGTTGTGGACGGCGTGCCCGACGAGTCAGTCTGGCTCAAGGCGAAGCCGCGCACTTTCGTGCTCGTCGGCGTCTCCGGGCTCGACACGCCCGCGAAGAACACTACCACCGTGCGCGCCGCGTATTCGAAAGAAGGGGTTTGTTTAGCTTTCGAGTGCGACGAACCTCATGTGGAGAATATGGTTCTCGACGGCGCACAGATTTACGGCCCCGAACAGGACTCCCTCGGAGTCGTCTTCGAGACCTGTGGCGTTTGCTGGCACATGCAGCTCGACGCGTCGGGCAGGGTGGGCGTGTTCGCGAACGGCGTCCCCGTCGCGGCAGATGGCGTAGAGGCGGCGGCGCATATCGGTGCGGACGGCTGGAGCGCCGAAATATCCATTCCGTTTTCCGCGATCGGAGAGAATGCGGCGCGCGATTTCATCGCCGGCGGATGGCGCGGCAACCTCGTGAGGTGGCGCCCCGGCGCGAAGGGGGAACATGGCGAATGGAGCCGCCTTTCGACGCGCCGTTCGCATGGCAACAAAGACCGCAATGCGTTCGTTCCCTTCGTCTCCGCCCCATAGCCTAGCCGTCTTGCTTTTTTGCCGACCCTATTGACGGCGGCGGATGGAAATGCTATTATAGTATCAACTTGTTTGCGAGTAGGGCTTCCTGTTTCGCGGCGCGAGTGCGTTGCGATGCCTGAAAACACGAGATAAAATGAAGTTACGTCCAAGGTGTGCGACTTGTGCTGACGTGACGCGCCGTGCGTCCGTTGTATGCGACCGTCTCAGTCGGTCCGGCCCTAAAAGCCAGACCGATCGAGATTGTTGCATGCTTTTATTTTATGCCAGACCGTGCACCTTTCGTCGCTTCATAGCACGATAAGGAGCACGACTAATGAAACATCACCTGAAATCATATCTCACGCGATGTGCCGCATCATCCATGCGCATCATCGCACTAGCAATTGCCATCTGTGCGGTTGGCAGCGCCTGGGCTACGGACTATACATATTCGAATGTTGACCAAGATTCGTCGGCAACAACTAGCGATCCCAGTTATAATATTTGGTCGCTTACATTTACTTTGAATAATGCTTCGGATAATTATGCTGCAAGCGATTTCCCATCGTCTGGATATGTTCAGTTGACATCAATCAGCATAGCGGCGCGAAGCAACAACGGTAGTCAGACTTCGACCACCGCTACATTGACGAACAACAAAACGTTAGAAAGCTATTCTGCGACAGTTACTTATGTTGCGAGCAATTTTACGGCAGATCTCCCTGATGCTGTCACGGACGCATCAAAGCGTTCATGGACACGCACAGAGGTGCATGTGGCTTTTGCTGCTGATGGTGTGTTGGTTGACCCCACGGCCACTTATACTCTGTCTTTCCCCAGTCAATGCGGTTGTTCGGTCGTGAATAAGAATGGAGCAGGATGGAAGCCCGCTATGCGCATCTACGGCCGTACACCCTCGGGTTCGATGGTGATGCCTTCTGCGCTCATACCTTCATCAGGCGGTATGGCGTTACCGAGCACGGTAACAGTGGCTGATGCCACGGGCATGGCCTTTGCCAACGACTCAGTAACTATTGGCAACAGCGGCATTCAGATCGCGCTTGCATCTGCGCTCAACAATCAGACAGTAATGGTCAAGGCAGTGATACCTTCTTCGTCAAGCCGTCTTGTCGGCTGGACTGTCCGTAATGACATCGAGAACTATACATCCTATACGGGTAGTCAGTTTGAGCAGCGCTTCCTGAACGCTGGGAATGCATCGGGCACGTATGGAACATGGGCGTGGACGCGTGATGCAGATGAACACTGGGTTACGGTGGCATATGACAGGGGTAGCGATACGTCCACATATCTTGATGGGACGAAAAGGATTACCAGTACCAGCCTCAAGTGGGGTTCGCTTACGACATCCAAGGTGACGATCGGTGGTACGGCTTACAACACAACGGATGCCGCGACTGGCATGGTCATCAAGGATGTGCAGATTTACAATCAGAGCCTTGGCTCTGAGCGCGTTGCAAAGGTTGTTGCGGCGCTGAATGCCGGCTGGACCGTGGACGACGCAGGAACGACGCTTACTTCCGACGCAAAGGGTTCTTCGCTTCCCGGTTATGAGAATGTCACGGTTGTTGGCACCGTTACGGTTGCGGCAGATGGAACGCTTGACCTTTCCGGCCTTACACAGGTACAGGTTGGTAGCGGTGCAACGCTTGATGTGAGTGCAGCCAGCGGATTGACTCAGGCCGTGGTGACTTCTGGCGGTGTGCTTACAATAGGCAAGCAGCGTCCTAGCACGGTGGTTGTCATGGAGGGTGGTACGCTTAATGTCTCTTCTGCACCCACCGTAAGCGAGAGCATTTCCGGTTATACTGCGACCGCTACGCTTACGACAATGAACAGTTCTACTTTTGCCGGCACTGTCACTCTTGACGGCGAGGCTGCAACTCCGGTCATTGAAGGCGGCACAGTTTCTCTTTCGGGTCCAGTTGTTGCGGGCAATCCTTCTTACACCGGAGACGCCTGGTGGTGGGACTACGAGTTCAACGGCACCGTGACGAGTATCGGTTCCGACAAGGGTGGAATG
>ONWT01000043.1 GCA_900321575.1 uncultured Lentisphaerota bacterium
GGCGGGTTTATGTAGAGCTTTTTGTCCATTGCGATATCTCCATCTTGATTCTCAATCTTCTTCGTCGACGACATCCGGAAGCGGGCGGCCGATCTTCGGCACGGACGCCATAAGACGCCTCGTATAAGCCTCTTTCGGATTCTTGAGGACCTCGTCGGCGGTGCCCTCTTCGACGATCTTGCCTCCGTGCATGACGATTATGTGATCGGCCACATGCTGCACCACGCCCACGTCGTGCGTAATGAACATGAACGAAAGGCCCAGCTTTTTCTTCAGCCCTTCGAGCAGATCCAGCACCTGTGCACGTATCGAAAGGTCGAGCGCGGACACCGCCTCGTCGCATATGAGCAGTTCCGGCTTGAGCGCTATCGCGCGCGCGATGCAGATTCTCTGCCTCTGACCGCCGGAGAATTCATGCGGATAGCGATACAGCACCGACGAATCGAGCCCGACGCTTTCGAGCAGTTCCACGGCCCTGTCGTTGCGCTCCTCCTTTTTGCACAGCCCGTGATAGACCATGCCTTCCGTCACGATATCGCATACCGTATGCCGCGGATTCAAACTCGCGTTCGGGTCCTGGAAGACGACCTGCACTTTGCGGTGGTACTCCAGCAACTCCTTGCCCGCAAGCCCCGAAATGTCGACACCGTCAACCTTTATCGTCCCTCCGCACGGCTTGTTGAGCATCAGTATCGCACGGCTGGTCGTCGACTTCCCGCAGCCGGACTCTCCCACGACGCCCAGAGTCTCGCCGCGGCGCAGGTCGAAGCTCACTCCGTCCACGGCCTTTACGTAACCTGCCGTGCGCGAGAAGACCCCCTTCTTTATCGGGAACCAGACTTTGAGGTCGCGTACTTCGAGTATATTGTCGTTCATCCTCTGTATCCTTCTATTACTGTCTGCTTGAGCCGCTTCGACATCTTGGGATAGTCTAGCGTAAAATGCAATCCCCTGCTCTCATGGCGCAGCTTGGCGCTCTTGACGATCAGCTCCGCGCAGACCGCAAGATTTATCAGTTCGAGCGTATCGGGCGTCACGAGATAGCGGAAATAGTAGTCCCTTATCTCCCGGCGGAGCGTTTTCAGCCTGTGCGCCGCGCGGGCAAGGCGCTTGTTGGTGCGCACGATTCCGACATAGTCCCACATCAGCCGCCTTATCTCGTCCCACATGTGCGCCACGAGCACGGCTTCGTCCGGCGGCACGGCGTTGCCGATCTTCCACGCCGGTATCGCTGGCTTTTCCTCGCCGAAGCTCTCAGGATGGGGCCCGAGACGCGCCGCAGTGAGTCTTGCGCAAACCACCGCCTCCATCAGCGAATTGGACGCCAGCCTGTTCGCACCGTGAAGCCCCGTCGACGCGCATTCTCCTACGGCCGAAAGCCCCCGTATCGACGTCTGCCCGTCGGTCTTCGCCTGTATGCCGCCGCACGTGTAGTGCGCCGCCGGAACGACTGGTATCAGGTCCTTCGCCATGTCCACGCCGAACTCCATACACTTCATGTATATGTTCGGGAATCGCGTCTGGAGATATTTGCGCCCCTTCGCACGTATGTCGAGGAACATGCAGTCGTCACCCGTGCGCTTCATCTCTGAGTCTATGGACCTCGCCACTATGTCGCGCGGCGCGAGCGATCCGCGCGGATCGTACGACTTCATGAACTCGCGCCCGTTCTTGTCGACGAGCACCGCCCCCTCGCCGCGGACCGCTTCGGAAATCAGAAAACGCTTGGCCTTCGGATGGTAGAGGCATGTCGGATGGAACTGTATGAACTCCATATTCTCTATCTTCGCCCCGGCCCTCCACGCCAGGGCTATTCCGTCGCCTGTCGCCGAATCGGGATTGCACGTGTAGAGATAAACCTTGCCGCCGCCCCCCGTCGCGAGAATCGTGTTCGGCGAACGCACCGCATATATCTCGCCGCTCTTCTTGTCCATCACATAAGCGCCTACGCAGCGGTTTTCGCCACCCAGCCCGATTCGCCTGGACATCACAAGATCGATCACAATCGTATTCTCCAGAAGCGAAACGGACTTCTGCTTCTTGACCGTGCGTATCATGGCGGCCTCGCAGCGCTCGCCGGTTATGTCGCCCGCATGGAATATCCGCCTTGCCGAATGGCCGCCCTCGCGCGTAAGATCCCACGAGCCGTCCTTCTTGCACGCAAACTCCACGCCGCAGTCGATAAGGTCCTGTATGCCTTCAGGCGCATGGGCGCATATCTCGTGCACCACGTCGCGCTTGCCGAGCCACGCCCCGGCGATAAGCGTGTCGCGCGCATGCTTGTCGAACGAATCCGCTTCGTCCATCACGCAGCATATGCCGCCCTGCGCAAAATTGGTGTTGCACTCTTCAAGCCGCCCCTTTGAGGCGACGACGACCTTGCCGTATGCGGCAAGATGCAACGCGCTCATCAGGCCGGCCATTCCCGAGCCTATGACAAAATAGTCTGCATCGACAATCTTCATTGCTGTAAATTATACCATATTCCGCGGTTTCGCGTCTCTCATGCCCTCGGGTGCGCGCTCGCGTAGGCGTCCTGGAGCCTACCTATGGAGACATGCGTGTATATTTGCGTTGTGGAAAGCGACGCATGGCCGAGCATCTCCTGCACGCTCCTGAGATCCGCCCCTGCGTCCAGCAGATGCGTCGCGAAACTGTGCCGCAGTTTGTGCGGCGAAAGGTCGGTCGGCAGCCCCGCCTCCGCCAGATACCGCTTCATGCGGCGTTCGACGAACCGCGACGATATCTTCTCCCTCCGGTCGCTCAAAAACACGTCGCTCTCCGCGCCAACTAGGGCCGGGTTCCGCGATTCCATGTCGGCGCGAAGCCGCGAAAGCGCCTCCAGCGCCTTAGACCCCAGTATGACGAGGCGGTCCTTGCGGCCCTTTCCCGTCACGATGACCTTGCCGTCGCGCCAGCCTATCATGCCCCACGTCACCGAAATCGCCTCGCTTATGCGACACCCCGTGGAGTACAGAAATTCGAATATCGCCGTATCCCTAAGATACCCGAACCTGTCCAGAACTTTCGCGCGGAAATCCTTGCGCGGCTGTGCGAGAAAAAGCGCTATATCGCTCGCGGACATCGTGCGCGGCACGGTTTTCGCCTTTTTCGGCCCCCGCAACAGCGAGAAAGGATTGTCGTCTATCTCTTCGGTGCGCTGAAGATATCTGAAGAACGTCCTGAGCGACGCGAGCTTGCGGCGAACCGTCGTGGCGCGCGCGCCGGACTTCGTCAGCTCCGCCACGAACCGCCGCGCGTCGGAATCCGCGACCGACTTCCAGCCGCAGACTTGCACATCGTCTTTCCACATGAAGCCCGCGAACTGCGCAATGTCCGACAGATACCCTTCGCGGGTGTTTTCGGAGGCATTGCGCTCGGCCAGAATATACGTCTCGAAGCGCTTCACCAGCGGATCGACCCGCGCGTCGAAAACCGGTCGCTGCGACACCTTACATCACCTCTGCCTGCTTGTCGTCGGACGACGGAGTGTCTTTCACCCCCAAGGCCTCAGCCCGCGCATCGAAATCGGGAATCTGGTCTTTATACGCCACGACAACGCGCTTTAGGGCTATCGTCTGCCTCGGCGACAGCGAGTGGCGCCGCAGGAATTGCGCCTCCAGACTCTCTACGAAAGCCTTGTCGTTGTAGTTGCGGCGGCCTTTCTTTATGGGTTCGCGCCAGACCTTTATGTTCTTCATTATCTCCAGCAGCTGCGGCACTACGGGATCGCTCGGCATCGTGGTGAATCCGCCGGGCACGTATTGGGACAGCTTTTCGCGAACCTCCTCACAGTCGTCCAGCGTGCCCGCGTTCTCCCCCACGGCCTTCGCCAGTATCGACAACTGCTTCGGCGACAGCCCGCGGCCATGCTCCACCTGCTCGCGCAGGCTCTTGAGGAACTGGTTTTTCATCATTCCGCCAATTCGGTCCATCAGCCCGAAGCAGTAGTTCACGACCTCCGGATCGGCCTTCTCGCCGCGCACCACGGCATTGCCCGCGAGCCCGAGCTCTTTGAGCTTCTTCTCCACCCCCGGTATCTGGTCGGCGTAGACAAGCGCCATACGCACCAGATACTCCAGCTGTTTCGCCGACAGGGGACGGCTCTCGTCGTCGGCCTGCATGCGCACGCTTTCGACAAACGCCTTGTCGTCGTAGACCTTACGGCCTACCTTCTTCGGCTCTTTCCACTTCGTCACGTGATCGAGCATCTTGAACACGGCGTCGAACTTCGCGCGGTCAGGCGCGGGCTCTGCGCAGGAGGCGAGATCTTGCGAGAACTTGTCGTAGAACTCGCTCAGCATCGTGTCCATCGGCTCGCCCTTCTCCTCGACCTTGTCGAGTTCAGCCTCCATCTCGGCCGTGTAGCCGACACTGAAAAGAGAATCCAGCTTCTTCGTGAGCCAGTCCGAGACCAGAATGCCCCTCTCCAGCGGAACCAGCTTGCGCTTCTCGGTCGCGGCGTACTCGCGCAGCTTCAGCGTCTCTATGGTCTGCGCATATGTCGAAGGCCGCCCGACCCCGTTTTCTTCGAGCGCCTTGATGAGCGACGCCTCGGAATAGTGCGACGGCCCCTTCGTCTGCTTCTCGTCCGCTATCCATCTGACGGCATCTAGCACCTCGCCCGTCTTCAGCTCGGGCAGCCTGGCCACCTCGTCGCTCTCGTCGTCGCCCTCTTCGTCGGACGACATCTTGCGCTTTCTGAGCGACAGTTTCATCACCTTGAGGAAGCCGTCGAAGTCGATCTCGGTCGCACTCGCCGTGAACACGTAGCTGTGCACCATCGCCGGCTTGCGCGGCTCAAGCGCGACCGTGCGCAATGTCGTCCTGGCGTCGGCCATCTGGCTCGCCATGAATCGCGACCACACCAGCCCGTAAAGGCGCTGCTCAGGCGTGTCGAGGCCGAACTTTTCGGGCGTCATGGCGATATCGGTCGGCCTTATCGCCTCATGCGCGCCCTGGGCGGTCTCTTTGGACTTGAAGAAGTTGGGCTTCTCCGGATAGTACTCCTGCCCGTATTCCGCCTCGATGAAGTCCTTGGCCGCCGCCCTCGCCTGCTCGCTGACGTTCACCGAATCGGTTCTCATGTAGGTGATATGGCCCTGCTCGTAAAGAGACTGCGCCAGCTTCATGGCCTTCCCCGGCGACATGCCGAGCACGCTCGACGCGGCCTGCTGCATCGTCGATGTGGTGAACGGCGGCAGAGCGTGTCGAACCTTCGCCTGCGCCTTGAGATTGGTCACCTCCAGTTTCGCGTCCGCTAGATCCAGCAGCATGTTGTCCGCCGAGGGACGGTCCTTTATGCTCGGCTTTTCGCCGTCGTAACGCGCCAGCTTCGCCGTGAACAAGGTGTCCTTGCCGGACTTCTTCTGCGCCTCCACCCCGAGAAGGTAGAATGTTTCCGGCGTGAACGCCTCGATTTCGCGCTGGCGCTCGACGATCAGCCGCAGCGCGACGGACTGCACGCGCCCCGCGCTCAGGGTTCTGTTGTTGGCGCACTGTATGTACTTCCAGAGAAGCGGAGAAACCTTGTAGCCCACGAGGCGGTCGAGTATTCTGCGCGCCTGCTGGGCGTCGACTCTCGGCATATCTATGTCGCGCGGTTCGGCCACGGCCTTGGCGACCGCCGTCTTCGTGATTTCGTTGTAGGTGACGCGCTTGAAGGCCTTGTCGCCGGCGAACGGCTTGAGAACCTCACGAAGATGCCACGCGATGGCCTCTCCCTCGCGGTCGGGATCGCTCGCCAGATATATCTCGCCCACGCCCTTCAGCGCCGTCTTCAGCTCGCTGACCACCTTGCGCTTGTCGGGCGTTATCTCGTAACTCGGCTCGAAATGCCACTGTTTTTCGCCAACCTGGGTGATCTTGATGGCGTTGTTTTCCTTAGGCAGATCGCGTATGTGCCCGACGGAACTCTTCACGACAAATTCCTTGCCGAGGTACTTCCCCACGGTTTTGGCCTTTGCGGGAGACTCCACAATAAGAAGCTTCTTGCCCATATCCTGCTTTCCTCGCTATCTTTCTACGTCTACTTTTATAATAGCGTATGATACAATCTTGAGCCTGCTTTGTCAATCCCCCCGCAGCCATTCTCTTCGCCGGCGTCCGCCTACGGAACCTGCGCCACAGGCCCGGCCCTCAGGTTGCCTTCGCGAAAAGTTCCCTGAGGTTCTCGATCGTCACGGGCTTCAGCAATAGCGCGTCGAAGCCCTGTTCCCTGTAGTGCGCACGCGCCTCTACGTCGGCAGTGACCGAACACACCTTGAGCTGCGCGAGCCTGGCGTCGGCGCGGATGCGCTTTATCAGTTCGGCGCCGTCCATGGCGGGCATCCACATGTCGGAAAGAACCCAGTCGAACAACTGGTCTTTCTCCAGCTTTGCGAGCGCCGCGACGCCATCTACCGCCAGTTCGACATCCTTGACGCCGAGCTTTGCGAGCAGAGCCTTGAGCACCGCACGGTTCACGGGCGAATCATCGACTACAAGAATGCGCTTCGGCATTTCGGATTTCGCGGACGCGACCGCAGCTGCGTCCTTCCTGGACAACGCACCATCCTCGGGCGCGACCGAAACGGGAACTTCGGTGCGGACCGTAAACCCTTTGCCTGGAGACGTATCGACCGAAATCGTCCCGTTCGCGAGTTCGACGAGCCGCTTGCAGATCGCCAGACCAAGCCCGCTACCGTCCGCGTGGTTCTTGATGTCCGCCTGGACGAAAGGCTCCATAAGCAGCTTCGCCTTTTCCTCCGGAACGCCTCGCCCGTTGTCCGAGACGGTTGTCTTGAAAACCCCTCCCTCGTAGGCGACCACCACGCGTATCGTGCACGGTCCGGCGTATTTGACCGCATTGCCGATGAAATTGAAGAGAACCTGGCGAAAACGGTATGGATCGACCATTAGCCGCGGCATCTGGGGTATCTCGGTGGCTAGAGTCTGGTTTCTGTCCCGCGCCTGAAGAAGAAACATCATCGCAGTCTCCCGCACGATCTCCCCGACATCGCACGGCTCAAGGTCGAATTTCAGCTTTCCGAGGTCCATCTGCGAAAGATCGAGCGCGTCGTTCACGAGCTGAAGAAGAGCCTTGCCGCTAGACGCTATGAGGCTGAGATTCCGCTTGACCTCCACGGGCGGCACGTCGCCCGCCAGCAGAAGCTCGGAAAAGCCTATTATGGCATTGAGCGGCGTGCGGATGTCGTGCGAAACGGCAGAGAAGAAGTAGCTCCTCGTCTTCTCTGCCTCTATCGCGCGGTCGCGCTCGGTCTTGAGGCGGGCCATCGCGGAACGGCGCTCGAGAGCCAGCGTCAGCACGTCTGCAGAAATCTTCAGCGCCGTCTTGTCGCGGGGGGATATTGCGCTCCGCCTGTCCTCATAGTGCAGCGCCACCCCGCCCCAAGGCTTGCCGTCGCAATACACGACCGCCACCTCCAGCGAATTCGCCGGGCAGTCGCACGGAATCGGCGCGACGCACTGGCCCTTTGCATCCGGCAACTCGATAAACGGCTCCGATTCCTCGACATGGGGAATCATCAGCTTGTAGAACGAACACGCCGTGCAGCGCCCCGGACAGCTTTTCAGTTCGCCGCCCGGATGCAGCATCAGATGATGCCCGTCAACCGAATGTAGCGCGATGTAGTCGCTCTCGGTAAGCTCGAGCAGACGATGCAACACCAAGCCGATCAGACCCTGCAAATCGTCGCCGGCCAGCGCATCCTTGAGCTGGACGATATCCTGAATTGCCGCATCCCGATTACCCCGTATGCCATCCATCCGCGAACTTGCGTCGCCAAAACCCTCTTTCGTTTCCCGCATAGTATGTATTATACCATATTCTGCGGGGAATGGCTATACGCCGGAAACCTGGAGCTGATATTTTCAACAAAAATTGCCACGTCCAACAGAGCGGCAAAATTCTAGCGCCAAAAGCTACCCTTTTCTAGCGCCAAAAAGATTCCTTTATAGCGCCATAACGATTCCCTTTCTAGCGCAGAAGCGCGTCACCGCCGCGAGGATATGGTGACACAGATTTTCGTGCAGCCTGCGTAGCGCCAAACGAGTTTGAAAGCGGTTTAAGAGCGCGAAGCCGTGAAAAACGTTAGTGTAAACCCAACCATCGGAGTTCATTCAAACGCTCGATCAGCCGGACACTACAGTTACCGCCAGCCAGGGGTAAACTACGCTCACATCACCATGCGAAAGTATGGTATAATAACCGCGCTTATCTTCCAAGGATAACGGTTTTGATTGACCATTGAGTCCGAAAGACCGCCATGGCGGAAAGACAAAAGGAGGTGCTTCAATGACAAATAAGGAACTGCGGGACAAAGGCGAACTGTATGATGCCAACTACGATACCGAGCTGGTGAGGCTCATGGACGAGTGCAAGGACAAATGCTGGCAATACAATAACATACGCCCAAGCGATTGGGCTACGAAGGACGCAAAACTGCGCGAAATAATCGGCAGCGTCGGCCTTGGCGTCCGCGTTCAGGCTCCGTTCTGGTGCGACTATGGCGCGAACATAACATTAGGCGAGAATTTCTATGCCAACCACGGTCTTGTTATTCTCGATGGCGCGAAGGTAGTATTCGGCAAGAATGTGTTTGTGGCACCAAACTGCGGCTTCCATACGGCCGGACACCCATTGGATGCCGATCGGCGCAACAAGGGTCTTGAATACGCGCGACCTATAACAGTCGGCGACAATGTCTGGTTCGGCGCAAATGTAGTGGTTCTTCCCGGAGTTACGATTGGCGACGGTGCAGTAATCGGCGCAGGCAGCGTCGTTACCAGAGATATTCCACCAAATGTTGTCGCGGTCGGCAATCCTTGCCGCATACTGCGAGAAATCGATCAAGCGAAGTAGGAAATCGATTTGCCGTTTTGGTTTCAGCGGCGGTTGAAGCGTATTCGCGAGATACCGCCGTCCCCAGTTTGCATCACGAGTACCGGAAACAGGTGGGCACGGTTTGACCGGCAGTGCCCGTAAATGATACAATCAACCTTGATATGACATCCGGTCAAGGCAAATTCCTCGCAGCCGCCCTGTATTCTCTGACGGCAACCGCGGCTCTGGCGGCGGACATCCCGCTTGACGGCATCGAGACGGCAAAGCCGCGCTATGCCGTGGTCGCCTCGCCAGGCACGCTCGAATCGCAAGAATGGCGCGCCGTGGCGGAGGCTCTCGCCGCCAAGCACGGCGACGAGGCCGATATGTGCATAATCGCAGAGTGCCCTACGAATGCGCTCGCAAAACTGCGCGAGACGCGTCCACGCTATGCGGCGTTCGTGATGAGACCAGACGAATTCGGCAACGCCACCCTTGTGGCGCTGAAAAGGATGATGCGGAGAATCGACGACGACCCCTTCGACGATGCGATCTGGGGCATAGTCACAGGACCCGACAGCGCGACGGCTCTGCGAATAGCCAAATCGGAAGAGCCTAAAACCGTCCGCTCGGTTCTGGCCACGACAGGCGTCGCCGAAGATGTCGCCGAGGGCGAGGTGACGGTGATTTCGGACGCGACCCCTCCCGGAGAATGGTGGCGCAAAGGCGCAGATGGCACGGTGGCGCGGCATTCGGAGACGGGTTCTGTCGAACGCATCTTCGCTGAAGCGTGGGCGTCGACAGACCCTGAATTGATACTCACGAGTTCCCACGCGACAGAGCGAAACCTCGAAATGCCCTTCTCGCGCGGCAATGTCATCGCAACCAACGGAATATTCGCCACGACCCCGAAGGTAAAGTGGAACGGCGAGGCGCTCGCCCTTGCCGCGCCGGAGACGGAAAAGGTCTGGCTCGCCGCGGGCAACTGCCTTATCGCCAACCACACCGCGAACGACGATATGGTCATGACAGCCCTTTCGTTCGGCAAGGTCAACCAGTTCTCGGGCTACATAAAGAAGACGTGGTTCGGCTTCGCCGGCTGGACCACGTGGCGATATTTCGGCCAACTCGGCTATCCACTGAACGTCAGCCACTACGCCGCGAACCAATGGCTTATCCTGAAGCTGCAGATGGGCAACGCCGTGGACGGTCGCAATAAAGCGGGGCTTTTGTGGGATTTGGACGCCACAGTGTTCTATGGCGACCCGATGCAGCGCGTCTACACGGCCGGCGCGGGTTCGGCCAAGGACCACGGCGAAACGCCGATTGTAGTGGTATTCCCCTCGTCATACACTCCACTCAAGCGGAGAATCACGAATATTCCCAAAGGATGGCGCTACTACGAGTTTGACGACTTCGCCCTCATATTTCAGCGTGGCGAAGAGTAGAGAGATTATGCTATAATACAGCCGCGATGAAAGATGCGCTGGAGCTGTTCGCATCGAAATTCACACCCCCCGTGCCCGAGCGCGGAGGGGGCGTTTGCGTTTCGTCATTTGTCGGCGCCTCCGATGCGTTCGCCGCAGTTTCGCTGGCGCTGGAGAATACGCGTGTCGTATTGGCCGTGACGGCGGGGTTGCCCGATGCGGACAGGCTCGCGAGCGATCTGCGCGTTCTCACGTCGAGATTCGCCGGCTCCAAGGCGTATCAGGTCCGAACGCTCGAATTTCCGCCGTCCATAGACGACGACAAGTCCGCGCTTGGGCTGAGGCTGAAGACGGTCGCCGCGCTCAAGGCGTGGAGCGTGAATCCGTATCCATGCGTGGTCGTGGCGGCTTTCCATGCGCTCGCGATGCCGATACCCTCGGGCGATGTGGCGCCCATAACACTGAGAAGCGGCTCGCTGAAGTTCGAAGAGCTCTGCTCGAAACTGTCCGAAACTGGATTCGCCAGAGCCCCCACCGTGACGCAAGAGGGAGAATACTCGGTGCGCGGCGGTATTGTCGACATCTGGTCGCCAGGCGAGGAGTTTCCGATAAGAGCGGAATTCTTCGGCGACGAAATGGAGTCTCTGCGCTCCTTCGACGCCGCCACGCAGATTTCCATAGAGCGGCTCGATTGCGCGTCGATTCTGCCAATACGAGAAAAGCAGTCCGGCGAAAGCGTCCGCCCGACTCTGGCCGACATATTGCCCGAAGGCTCGCTCATTCTCGCGCTGGAGCACAACGCGTACAACCTCGGCGAGATGCGTTTCGGCACGATATACTCGGGCTATCCGGCGCCATCAGGAGCGGTTTCGTACGGCTTTTCGACGACATCCCTGCCCGGTTTCGCCGAGCTAGGTGCGGACGAGGCGCACCATCCAGAGCTGTTCGACGCCGCGCGGCAGAGGCTCGAGCGCCACATAAGCGCGGCCAAAGCGCGAGGCGACACGGTTTTGTCCGACGACGGACTTTCGTCCGGCTTCGAGACGCATTTCGGCGAAGACGGCCAGGGGCTGATCGTCGTCACGAAGGCCGACCGCGTATTCACGAAGAAGAAGATCAGGGCCGTCCGCAGCAAGGCTTCTTCGGTATCGGGAGCGAGAATCAGCGATTTCGACGAGCTCGAGCCGGGGGAATACGTGGTGCACGTCGACTACGGAATCGGCCGCTTCATCGGCAGCTCCGAGATTGTCGTGGATGGCGCGCGAAGAGAGGTGTTCACCATCGAATACGCCGAGGGCGCGAAGCTTCACGTGCCGGCCGCGCACGCGCATCTGCTTTCGCGCTACATAGGCGTAAAAGGCGAGAGCGTCAAGATGCACAGGCTCGACGGGCGCCGATGGCAGAAGGACAAGCTGGCCGCCCAGAAAGCGGTCGCCGATATCGCCGCCGCCCTTCTCGAAACGCAGGCGCGCCGCGAAATCGCGCCGGGCTTCGCATATGACGTGAAGTGCGAGGGGCTGGACGCTTTCGAGGCGGCGTTTCCGTATGAAGAAACGCCCGACCAGGCCGCCGCGATTTCGGCCGTGAAAAGCGATATGGCCGCGCAAAAGCCGATGGACCGCCTGATTTGCGGCGACGCAGGCTACGGCAAGACTGAAGTCGCCATGCGCGCCGCCTATATCGCCGCGATGAACGGCAAGCAGGTCGCCGTGCTCGCGCCGACCACGGTTCTCGCCGAGCAGCACTTCGAGACGTTCACTTCAAGATTCGACGGCACGCCTATAAGAATAGAGTCGGTGTCGCGCTTTCAAAGTTCGCTTACCCACGAGGGCACATTCCAGAGAATCGCGACGGGAGTGTGCGATATCGCCATCGGCACACACGCCCTCTTGACCGCCAAAACCGCCTTTCGGGACCTCGGACTTGTCATAATAGACGAAGAGCAGCGCTTCGGCGTGCGCCACAAGGAGTTTCTCAAGCGCCTCAAGGCCACGGCCGACGTACTCACGCTTTCGGCGACGCCCATACCGCGCACGCTCTATCTGTCCATGACCGGCGCGAGAGACCTTTCGCTGCTCAGGTCGCCACCCAGAGAACGAGTCGCCGTCGAGACGAGAGTCGTCGCGGACTCGGACGACATCGTCGGCCATGCGATAGACGCAGAGCTCGCCAGAGGCGGCCAGGTGTTCTTTCTGCACAACCGCGTCGCCACGATCGGCAAGGCGGAAAAGCGCCTCTCCGGAATCGTCCCCAACGCCAGGATCGTCGTCGCCCACGGCCAGATGGACAGCCGCACTCTCGCACGAAAGATGCGCAGTTTCGAGCAGGGCAAATTCGACATACTCCTTTCGACGACAATCATCGAATCGGGCATAGACATACCAAGGGCGAACACCATAATAGTGGACCATGCGGAAATGTTCGGCCTCTCCGACCTGTATCAGCTTCGCGGGCGCGTGGGGCGCTCGTCGCGGCAAGGCCACGCCGTGTTTCTGCTTCCGGGCGCGGGACTGGTGGATTCCGACGCGAGAGAACGGCTCGCCGCGCTTATGCGGCACGGCGGACTCGGCAGCGGCTTCAATCTGGCCGTGCGCGATCTTGAGCTGCGCGGCGCCGGCAATCTTCTCGGCTCGCAGCAGTCGGGGCACATAGCGACGGTCGGATTTTCCCTCTACTGTCAGCTCCTCCAGCGCACCATAGCCAGAATGAGAGGCGAAACGGTCAAAGAAATCGTCGACGTAAAGCTCAACCTCGACTTCATAGACGCGTCGCCCGCGTCGTCCGACGATGGCAGCGCGGCCGCACTGCCATACACATATGTCGAGGAAGACGTGCACCGGATGAACTTCCTTAGGCGATTCGCCGAGGCTGCGGACATCAAGGCGGTCAACGCCCTCGCCGCAGAGCTGGAGGACCGCTTCGGCCCCCTGCCTCCGGCCGCGAAGAGATTTGTTCGCCTGGCCGAGCTGCGCATCAGATGCGCGGCGGCGAACATAGGCATAATAGACGTAAAAACAACGCGAGCCGTCCTTTACAGGAACGGTTCGCGCGATGTAGCCTGCGTGGTCGATCTCAAGGGCAAGAGCGCCGACAGAAAGATCACTGAACTTCTGGAGACTCTTCGGCGGCTCCTTCGCACACGGAAACAGACACAAGCGTAGCGCCTTCGGAGAGCCTGACGAGCTTCACGCCTTGAGCGGCGCGACCTTGCACGCGGAAGTCCGAAACTGCGCTTCTGACCATCTGCTGATCGCTCGTGATGGAAATCACGTTCTCGTCGTCCGACACGGCATGTGCGGCGACTACAGCACCGTTTCTCTCGGCGCCGGTTATGCCGATCATACCCATGCCGCCGCGCATGTGGCGCGTAAAGTCGGCGAATTCGCACCGCTTGCCGAAGCCGTTCGCCGTGGCGATGAACAGGGTCTTTTCATCGTCGACCGCATCGAGCGAAACAACATTGTCGCCTTCGCGCAGACGAATGCCGCGAACGCCTGTGGCGGTGCGACCCATGCGCCGTACATCAGCCGCCGCGAAACGCATCGCCCTGCCGTTCTTCGTCAGCATTATCACATCGTCGTTCGGCTTGACGAGGCGAACCTCGACCAGTTCGTCGCCATCCTCGATGTTGAGCGCACGGATTCCGGACTTGTTCACATTCTTGAAGTCGCCCAGAAGCGTCTTCTTGACGGTACCGTTCTTCGTCGCGAAGAACACGTCCACATCGCCCTCGAAACTGCGTATCGGCAGAAGCTGCAAAACCTGCTCGCCCTCCTGGAGATTCAGCAAGTTTATGAGCGGACGGCCAAAGCTCGTACGGGGCGCCTCCTGTATCTGGTAGGCGTCTTTGACGAAGAGGCGGCCCGTATTGGTGAAGAACATGAGCGAATCGTGGGTCTGCGCGACAAAGACGAGGCGTATGAAATCCTCCTCTTTCACCTGCGCGCCCTTCACGCCGACGCCGCCGCGCCTCTGTTCGCGATATTCCGTAAGAGGAACGCGCTTGATGTAGCCGCGGTTCGACAGCGTAATGACGCATGGGGCGTCGGGGACGAGATCTTTCAGCGAAACCTCGTTCTCGTCGGCCACGATCTCTGTCCTGCGGACCGCATCGTCTTTCGAGGCGAACTTCTCCTTGAGCATCGCCAGATCGTCCTTGATTATCGCGTATATGCGAGCGGCATCGGCCAATATTGCCTCAAGATCGGCGATAGTCTTCAAAAGCTCGGCCATCTCGGCTTCGAGCTTGTCGCGTTCAAGGCCGGTAAGCTGGTAGAGGCGCATTTCAAGTATCGCATTGACCTGCAAATCGGTAAACGAATACTTCTCCTGCAGGCGAACCCTGGCCTCTTCCCTGTTTGACGAAGAGCGGATTATCGAAACCACGTCGTCGAGATTCGCGATCGCCAGCAGCAAACCCTCCAGCAAATGCCGGCGAGCCATCGCCTTCTTGAGATCGAAACGGGTTCTTCTCGTTATCACGTCGAAGCGATGATCGACGTAGCAGCGGAAGAAATCCTTGAGATTCAGAATCTTGGGCCGGCCGCCGTCTATGGCGAGCATTATCGCGCCGAACGTAGTCTGCAGCTCGGTATGCTTGTAAAGGTGGTTCAGCACGATCTCCCCAACGGCGTCGCGCTTGACCTCGACTATGATTCTGACATCGTCCTTGGATTCGTCGCGAATGTCGCTTATGCCCTCAAGAACCTTGTCCTTGACGAGCTCCGCCATGTGGACTAGCATCTCGCGCTTGTTGACGGCATACGGAATCTCGGTTATAACAATCCTCTCGCGGCCGTTCTTGCCGACCTCGATCTCGGCCTTGCCCCTGACGCGAAGCTGTCCGCGACCGTTTTTGTACATGTTAGCAATGCCGTTGAAACCGCATATCTGCGCGCCTGTCGGAAAATCGGGACCCTTCACGAACTGCATCAGGTCTTCGACGGTGCAGTCGTCGCGGTGATCGACGTAATAGCTTATGCCGTCGCAAAGCTCACCGAGGTTGTGGGGCGGAATGTTCGTCGCCATGCCCACCGCAATGCCGCTCGAGCCGTTCAAAAGCAGGTTGGGCAGTTTTGCCGGCAGAACCGAAGGCTCTTCAAGAGTCTCGTCGAAGTTCGGCACCATATCGACGGTATCCTTCTCAAGATCGCCGAGCATCTCTTCGGCAACCTTCTGCATGCGCACTTCGGTATAACGCATCGCGGCCGCCTTGTCGCCATCTATCGAGCCGAAGTTGCCGTGGCCGTCGACAAGAGGAACACGAAGCGAGAAAGGCTGCGCCATGCGCACAATCGTCTCGTATACGGCGGAGTCGCCGTGCGGATGGTACTTGCCGATCACATCGCCGACCACGCGAGCGGACTTCACGTGCTTGGCGCTGAAAGGGATACCGAGCTTGTGCATCGAATACAGGCAGCGGCGATGCACGGGCTTCAGCCCGTCACGCACATCAGGCAACGCACGCCCCACTATCACGCTCATCGAGTAGTCGATGTAGTCCCTCGACATCTCGTCTTCAATATTGATATCTTCAAGCGCTCCTGTCACGGGCGCGATGTTCTGAACTTCTTCGTCTGCCATATGTGTATATTATACCAAAAACGGCGCCGCTCTGCAGTAGAAAACGAAGCTCTATTCCGCGTCGGAAGCCTCTTCGGGAGCCAACGCGCGACTCAGTTCGTCGGCGCGCCTGAAAGCGAGTTCGGCGATTTCCCGCTCGCCCATCTGCCGCATGCAAAGACCATAGTTGTAGACCGGCATAGGATCGTTTGGCGTTATGTGGGCCATAGTGTCATAGCACTTCGCCGCCATTGCCGTTTTGCCGAGTTTCAGGAACACCTGGGCATTCACCGAAAGGCGGTCGAGACGCTCCACGAGCATTGTGTCGCACGGACTGCGCAACGCGACTTTCGCCCAGGTTTCGACTGCGGCATCCTCTTCGCCGTTCTCCGCCTTGATCACCCCCACGAGAAGCATTCGCCTGACAACCTGCATCGAGCGCATTTCGCGCAAAGCATTGTCCCTTATGTCGGCGTCCACATCATCGAGGGCCATCCAATCGAGTTTCGGTATCTCGCGCTGCACGAAATATTCCGGCCTCACCTTGGCTTGCATGTTCTGTCCCGCAAAGGCGGGCAGCACATCTTCTTTTTCGCCGACATAGCTAGCGAACAGAATCGGCAGCGAATCGCATTTGGCCGGGACAAGATCGGCGAAACTGTCTTCGCGGGAAAATACGTCCATCATATCCTCCAATCTCGGAGCGGACTCTTTCGCGCGACCCACGACAAGCCAGTCCATCTCACCGGGCATCCACAGATGCACACACGAACCAGGCACGGACAAGAGCTTTTTCCTGAATTCGGCACGCGTCATGTCGCGGGCGTCTATGCACTCGGCCCACACGCCATTCTTCGACAGGGAACTGCGGGCCGCCTTTTCCTGCTTGAGCGGACGCTCCCCCGCCGCAAAAACCATATCGACCTCCACGCCCGGCGTGGTGAAGCATTCTAGTCCGGCCCGCTTGAACAATTCATGATATCCGCCCGCGAAATTGCCCAAAAGGAGGACTTTAGCCGCATCAGGCTTCTCCGCAATGGCGGAAAAAGCCAACACCGTCTTCACGCATGGAAAGATCATATTGTCCGTCTTCTTTATCGGCTTCGGCTTCAAGCCGAACACAATCTGAAGAACGACACAAGCAGTGATGGCGATGCAAACTACGAGCAAAATGGGCCACACACGATTCTTCATCAAATAACACCCCTAATTTCGGAAACACATTTTTCTACGACGCCCTGCCGCTTGAGAACAGCAGCGGTCGCCCGCTCGCCGAGAGACTTTGACTCGTCGGCATTGTGCCAAATTCGCGATATGCCGTCCGCAAGCTCTTTCTCGCCGGCTACCTGCACAATGGCGCCGCTTTCGAGCAGATCGCTCATCACTGGGCGGAAATTCTCCGTAAACGGCCCGACAAAAGTCGGCTTGCCGCACAAGCACGGCTCAATCATATTCTGGCTGCCATGCTCGCACAGAGACTTGCCGACGAAGACCACATCGGCAATGCCGTAAAGCCCCATCAATTCGCCTGTCGTGTCGGCCAGATAGACCTGCTTTTCTCCGGCGGCAGACGGCTTGTCGCCACGGCTGCGGCGCACGCAACCGAATCCGGCGCGCCGTATATTGGACTCTACGGCGTCGGCCTTCTCGAAATGGCGAGGTGCGATGACAAGCGTCGCATCGTCGAGAGTCTTCGCAATCCGCAAAAGAACCTCGTCTTCGCCGGGCCATGTGCTGCCGCCGAGCAATATGCGCCCTTTCGCACCGGAGAGCCATTCGCGGAGCTCATCCTCCTTCTTTGGATTGCGCCGCGCGACGTCGAACTTGAAGCTGCCCGCAACCTCGACGATATCGCCGGGCGCGCCGGCCGAAATAAGGCGGCTTTTGTCCAATTCGGACTGCGCAAAGATTTTCGCGAAGCAGTTGAAGACATCCTTGAAAAAGCAACGCGCCTTCGCGTAACGCGGCGCACTACGATCGCTTACCCGCGCATTCACGAGGAATAGCGGAATGGCGCGTTTCGCGGCAGCGCGAATGAAAACCGGCCAGATTTCGGACTCGGTCAGCACTATCGCCCTGGGACGCACCACATTCAACGCACTCTTGACGAAATTGGGGAAGTCGAGCGGATTGTATATAAGCACGTCTTGCTCGGAAACCTCCCTTTCGGCCATCTTCCATCCGGTGGAACTTGTCGTCGAAAAACAGAACTTTACAGAAGGCTCGGCCTTGCGCCACTCTCTCATCAACTGGCCCGCAACCTGGACCTCGCCGACAGACACGGCGTGTATCCACACCCATTCTGCCGGCGCAGGAATCGCATGGCCGGAGGAATCCGCCTTTGCCGACACGTCGGAAGGCAACGTCTTGGCGGAGCGAAGCTTGGCCATGATCTCGGCGGGATACAGCGCGAATCTGTCGCCCATCCGCGCCGCATATCCGCCACGTCGGAACATCCTCAACAGGAAGCCCGGCAACAGAAACACCCAAACTACTCCGAAGAGCAGATTATAGACGAACCACTTCACGCCTTGAGGGTGCCGAACGGCGAAAGTGTGGCGCCAGGCTCGACATCTTTGAGAACTGGCGTACCTGCGCACACCACCGCATTGTCGCCGACAGTCATATGCGGCGCAGTGCAGCTGTTCGTGCCCATGAGGACGTTGTTGCCGATCTTGCAATTGCCCGAAATCGATACGCCGGGCGAAATCTGGACAAAGTCGCCTACGACGCAATCGTGGCCAACGCCTGCGCGCGCATTGACGATAACAAACTTGCCGAGGTCGGTGCCGACCGAAACAACCGCTTGTGCTGCGACATACGTGCCGTGCTTGAATTCGGTCGTGGGAGAAACCTGCGCCGAAGGGTCGATAATCGCCGGGAAGTCATGGCCGCGAAGCCTGCGGTATATCTCGGAACGCAGCTTGTTGTCGCCGATCGCGATGAAGACCGACGCGCCTGGGTAGTCGCGCGACGCCTTCTCTATGCTGCCGAGAAGCGGATAGCCTTCGAAATTGCCCGAAGCCTTTGCGGGATCGTCGTCGGCAAAACCAATGACATTCCACAACGGCTGCTGGGCAGCCTTGTTGATACGCTCGATTGTCCAAACAGCCTCGCGACCGAGCCCGCCTGCACAACAAATGAACAAATCTCTCATATTCTTCCTCCTGTTTTTGCAGTATTATACCAAAAATCTTGCTCTTATGGCGAACGGATTCACTGATCTTCAGTGACGCGCATTATCTCCTTTACGCTCGTAACGCCGTCGAACACCTTGGACCAGCCATCCTCACGCAATGTCGTCATCCCTTTCGAAAGCGCCAGATTGCGTATCTGCGTAGCATTCTCGCGGCGCACGATCGACCCTTCGATATCTTCGTCAACATCAAGAACCTCGAACAGCGCACGGCGCCCCTTGTAGCCAGTGCGCGTGCACGCGTCGCACCCAACCGGCTCGAAGACCGTATTCTTCTTCGGCGGCGCCTGCAAAGTGTAATACTTCATGTCGAGCGGCACTTCGCGCATGCATTTCGGGCAGAGGCGGCGACATAGACGCTGACCCATGACGCCCGCGACGGCAGACGCTATCAGAAACGGCTCCACTCCCATGTCTATCAATCGCGGGAACGCACCCGCAGCGTCGTTCGTATGCAAGGTCGAAAAGACCATGTG
Organism: uncultured Lentisphaerota bacterium; assembly: GCA_900321575.1. GTDB lineage: Bacteria > Verrucomicrobiota > Kiritimatiellia > RFP12 > UBA1067 > UBA1067. The sequence continues at coordinate 19,486 of ONWT01000043.1, forward strand.
TCCCGTAAGCGAAGCGTTAATGGCTATCTCTGCCGTCTCGCGGTCGCGTATTTCGCCCACCATTATGATATCGGGATCCTGACGGAGGAAAGCGCGCAATGCCCGCGCGAAAGTCATGCCTATATCGGCCTGCATCTGCATCTGGTTTATGCCGGCCATATGATATTCGATAGGGTCTTCGGCCGTCATGATTCGGACATCCATCTTATTCACTTCCGAAAGAAACGAATACAGCGATGTGGACTTGCCCGACCCGGTGGGACCGGTAACCAGAAAGATTCCGTTCGGGCGATGGATGATCTTGCTCACAACCGCATAGTCGCGCTCGTTGAAGCCAAGGTCGTCCATCTTCACGAAATTGCCGCTCTTTGCGAGGAGTCGCAGCGAAATCGATTCGCCATATGCGGCCGGCATCGTGGAAACACGAATATCGATGTCCTGCCCGCCGATTCGTATGCCGATTCGGCCGTCCATCGGCAGGCGTTTTTCGGCGATATCGAGATTGGCCATGACCTTGATACGCGAGATTATCGCGGATTTGAGGCGATTCAGTTGCGGCGGCACGTCAACCTTGTGAAGCATGCCGTCAATACGGTAGCGGATTCTCAGCTCGGTTTCTTGCGGCTCGATATGGATATCTGTCGCGCCTTGGCGGTCGGCTTCGGCGATAATCTGGTTCACAAACCTGACGATAGACGCTTCTTCGCCCATTTCATTGACGTCTATCTTGGTCATCGCCCCGATGTCGTCGTCGACCGAATACCTCCCGTCTTCAATCATCTTTTCGATGGCATCCGCGCCGACGCCATAGTATTTTTTGACTGCCTTCTCGACTTCTTCCTTGGGGGCCAGCGCGATTTTCACGACGCCGCCCGAGATGAGGCGCAATCCATCCGCCGCTTTCGTATCGAACGGGTCGCTCGACACGACGGTAATCGCCCCGCCGTCTATGGCAAACGGCAGCACGAAATACTGGTAAACTGCGCTTGCGGGTAGCTTCGTAAGCGCATCGGGATTGGGCTGGCGACGCTCCAAATCGACGACCTCCAGACCGAGCACTCGACCGATCGCCTCAAGAAACTCGGACTCCTTGTGGCCGCCGAACTTGACAGCGGCCTCCGCCAGACCCATTCCGGGATTCGCAAACCTACCGTTGACTATGCGGGAAAGCTGCTCGTCGGAATATATTCCGGTCGATCTTAAGAGCGATATCGCCAATGATGATGAACCTGCCATATGAGTGTATTTTACCATAAATACGCGCTAGCGGCGACTCGTCATCTCGCGGAAATAGTCGCAAACGCGGCGCACCTCGTCGGGAACAGGCTCGGTGGAAAGCCAGCACGCCAGAGAATCCTCGTCGGCAGGGTCGAATCCGTGCATTCCGTTGAGCGGCTTTATGCCCATGTCGCTTGGGCAGAACTGCAATCCTGGGTCCGCGAGGAATATCGCGTCGCCGAATTTGTGGTCGGCGCGATATATGCCATGGCGCTTCGACTCTTCTTCCGTCAGCCAATGACCGGCGAAAGCTTTAAAGGCTTCGCGGACCTTCGCCTCGGATTCCGGTTTGAGCCACCAGAATCTGGCCATGGTAGAATCGATCGCACTCGCATAATCGACACCCCATTTCAACCC
>ONWT01000017.1 GCA_900321575.1 uncultured Lentisphaerota bacterium
CGAGCTCACGTCGTGCTGGATCATGATGCTCTTGCCGTTCACGGTCTTGATGAGCATCGTGTTCATGTCGCCCATCGCGATCTTGAGATTGGGCTTCCACGGATTGTCGGGGAACTTCGCCTTGGCGTAGGCCTCGAAGTTGAACTGATCGGACTCGAGCGAGACCAGGTAGTCGAAGCGGTCGCCGCGGTTGATGTTCATATATTCGCACACCGGGCCGAGGCCGTGCGTGTCGTACTGGTTGCCCTTGTGGGCGACATTGTGCCTCAAGCGCCAGTAGTCGGCGTAGCCGTACTTCGAGAAATCGGGCGCCCAGTCGGCGTAGCAAAGATCGCGCAGATCGTGGATGTAGGCGCCCTCGCCGTGGACGATCTCGCCGAGCTTGCCTTCGCGCACGAGTCTCAGCGCGAGCATCTCGGCCTCGCCGTAGCAGCAGTTCTCGAGCTGCATGCAGTGCATCTTCGTGCGCTCGCTGGTCTCGACGAGCGCCCAGCACTCCTCAAGCGTGAACGCGCTGGGAACCTCGACCATGGCGTGCTTGCCGTGCTCCATGGCGTAGAGGGCGATCGGCACGTGCATATCCCAGCTCGTGGCGTTGTAGACGACGTCGATCGCGTCCGACTCGCACATCGCCTTGTAGCCTTCGGGGCCGGTGAATTCGAGGGCCTTCGGCTTGCCGTTGTTGGCGAGCCACTGCTGCTGCGCGGCGACGCGCTCGGGGAAGATGTCGCAAAGGGCCGCCACTTCTGCGCCGGGTATCGCGGCGATACGGTGCACCGCGCCGGGACCGCGCATGCCGAGACCTACGAAGCCGACGCGAACCTTCTTGAGCGCAGGCGCCTTGTAGCCCTGCATGGTGCCGCCGACGGAAAGTTTCATTCCCTGTGATCCGCAACCTGCCATGATTGCGGCGGCGCCCATCCATGCGGTGCCCTTCAGAAATTCACGACGATTTGTTTCCATTTGTATTGTCTCCTTTGTGTATGTTAAGCCTTTGGTTGTGAATTATACCATAATCCGCCGACAGTTGCCACACCGCACGCGCTTCGGGATAATGGGATTTGAGAAAAGCCTCTCCCTTTTCCGGTCCGAATATGAACAGCACCGTCGAAAGTCCGTCCGCCAGCATGGCGCTCGAAGGGTGCACGACAGTAACGGAGTACACGCCGTTAGTGACCGCGAGCCCCGTCCTGGCGTCGTAGATATGCTTGCCGCGCGCATATTCGGCGCTCGTGGCGCAGGCGTTGCCGGCCGCGAGCACAAGGCGTTCGCCGGCAGCGCCGTAGACCGCGATATTCCACTCGCCGCCGCATGATTTTAGATTGCCGCCAAGATCCAGCAGGGCCTCGGCCGCGCCGATCTTCTCCGCCGCGAGGTCGAGCGCGAAGCCTTTGGCGATACCGCCAAGGTCGAGAGTTCCCCGTCCGCGCCAACGCGGGTTGAACGCCCCTTCCGATTCGCGCATCAGCTTGAAGGCCGCCTCGTAGCAAGGCCGCACCTTTTCGTCGCACTTCGCAAGCACCTCTTCGTCGGAGAGCGCCGCAAGACGGCTGAGCTCGGAGTCGGGATTGTGCGCGTTGAGAAGCGTCTCGACATCCGAAAACACACCCATCACGTCTCTGGACCTGTCCAGTTCCGCGCTGTCGCGGCAAAGAAACGACGCGACCGTGCCCATGGTCGTCCATTCGACACGCTCCGCAGGCTTGCGCCCGCAACCCGCCATGGCGCAGGCGAGAAGCGCCGCGAGCAGGCGAATCGACGCGCACCGGGCAAACGGCATGATCACATTCTCCCGCTCAGAGCGTCGATCAAATCGCAAAGACGCTTGTAGCATATCGCCAAATCGTCGTTCGTCACCTGGAACATGTATTCGCCGGCGCGGGACATTTCGCCCTCTGCGTTGTGCAGGCGCTTTTCGATTACGGCGCGGCTGTCTGTGCCGCGATGCTCAAGGCGTTCGCGCAACTCTTCAAGAGACGGCGGATTTATGAATATGTCCACATAGCCGATCTTCAGCGGATCGGTATTCGGCAGCGAGCGCACGTAATCGCGCACTTTCGCCGCCCCCTGCACATCGATATCGAGAATCATCGAGTTGCCTTCGGCGAGAACTTCGACGATAGGGGCCTTGAGCGTGCCGTAGTAGTTGTCGTGCACCTTCGCATACTCGAGAAACGCATTCTCATTTATCAGCTGCTCGAAACGCTCCTTGGCGAGAAAATGGTAGTCGAGGCCGTCCTCCTCCTCGCCGCGGGGTTCGCGGGTAGTGCAGCTGATGGAGTATACTATATCGTGATACTCCTGCAGCAGCATGTCGATCAGGGTGGACTTTCCGCATCCGCTTGGCGCGGACATCACGATAAAGAGCGGCTTCGTTTTCATTGTATTTTGTTTGCGAATCTTAGTTTGAGGGCGATTTTGAAAGACTCCACGGCGATGGCGGCGGTTATCTTCGAATATCCCGCCGCGCGCTCTGAAAACACGATTGGCACTTCGCGGATCGACAGCCCGCCGCGCCATGCCCGGTGGTTCATCTCAAGCTGGAACGAATAGCCCGCGCTCTCTGCCGTCTCGAAATCGATCGCCTTCAGCGCCTCAACGCGCCAGCACTTGAAGCCGCCTGTCGGGTCGCGAAGCGGCATGCCGGTGACCGCGCGAATGAACACTCCGCCAGCGCGCGAAACCAGGCGGCGCTTGAGCGGCCAGCCCGGCGTACCGCCGCCGGCGACGTAGCGTGAGCCTATTACGAGATCGGCGTCTTCGCCGACAAGGCGCATCACATCGGCGGGGTTGTGGCTGAAGTCGCAGTCCATCTGCACTATACGGTCCGCACCGAGTTCTATGGCGCGCCTGAACCCGGCCACATAGGCGCGCCCGAGGCCCTCCTTCTTCTCGCGGTGCAGGCAGTGCACCCGCGAATCGCGCGCGGCTATTTCGTCTATCGCGGCGCCCGTGCCGTCAGGCGAGTTGTCGTCGACAAAAAGCAGCTCGATACGCCTGTCTTGAGCGAGAATCGCCTCGGCCATCGGCAAGACGTTTTCGCGTTCGTCGTATGTCGGTATGACGACGAAGGTCTTCATCCAAGCTCCGCAAATATCTCATCCGGCTCGGGCATGCGGCCGAGGCCGCGCCTGCCGCAGGCGAGATCGCCTTCGCGGGGCGACATTACGAGCATTCCGCGGGCGCGGAGCTTTTCGATGTTCTCGATCGTGGCCGCCGCGCCCCACATGCCGTCGTTCATGGCCGGGGCGACGGCAATCTTCGCCCTGGTCGCAAGCATCGTGGCGGTCAGCAGATTGTCGGCGATTCCATGAGCCATCTTGGCGATCGTGTTGGCGGTCGCCGGCGCAACTATGGCGAGATCGGCCCACTCGGCCAGCGATATGTGGCCGGGCTTCCACTCCACAGGCTGCGCGAACTGGTCGACCGCGACAGGGTTTCGCGACAGCGTCTGGAATGTAAGGGGCCGCACGAACTCGCACGCGGCGGGCGTCATGACAACGCGCACATCATCGCCGTTCTTCACGAAAAGGCGCAAAAGCTCCGCAGCCTTGTACGCGGCAATGGAACCCGTAACTCCGATTATCACCTTCCTGCCCATCCAGAAACCTCCGCTTTGGTGCGACTGACTGGGATCGAACCAGCAACCTTCGGCTTCGGAGGCCAACGCTCTATCCAATTGAGCTACAGTCGCGTTAATGGGTTTGTATTATACCATAATCTCTCAGCGCTTGCCCATACCGAAAAGCTTGAGCGTGGCGCGGAAATCCGCCGGCAGCGGAGAATGGGCTTTTATCTGCTCGCGAAGATTCAGCGGATTCGGCATCGCCAGCGTCGAAGCGTGCAGCATCTGGCGAGGCACCTGCATCAAACGCGGGTCGCGGGCCGATTTTAGCCCGAATACCCTGTCGCCGAGAATCGGCGCCCGGACGGACGCCAGATGGCGGCGTATCTGATTCGTGCGCCCGGTCTCTATCTTTACGCGCAGAAAACTCGCGTCCGCAGACTTGCCCTCGCGCGCAACCCTTGAAACCGCCTGCTCGCCGTCCAGCGGAGTGTCGATGATCTGATGGGCGTACTTGAACTCTCCGGCCACTATGGCATGGTATATCTTGACGACTTTATGCGTCTTGAATACGTCAATCGCCGCGACCAGCGCGGCATGGCGCTTGGCGAACATGAGACAGCCCGTCGTATCGCGGTCAAGACGGTGCACGGCCTCAAGAGTCGGCATATTCTCCTGCTCGCGCAAAATGGCCTCGGCAGATTTAGGGTCGTCGCAACTCACAATCCCGGCAGGCTTGTCGGCGACCAGATAATCGTCGTTCTGCCATAACACGCGGATGTGCCGCTTCACGGCACCGGCAGGTGCAGGACGGACGGCATCGGCGCCCGGCGACACCCTGGAAGACGCGCTTTGCGCCGAGGCGCCTTTCACGACGGCGGAAGGCACCTCAACAACATCGCCCGTCTTCAGCTCGTAGCGGGCGATCCACACGCACTTCCGGTTCACCCAGACGGAGCGGCCGTCGATCATCGCCTTGGCGGTCCGCCGCGACAGGCTGAACTTTAGCGCAAGAAAATCCTGAAGTATCTTCGGATCGGGCTTATTTACCGCCAGAGACGTTATGCCTGCGGCATGCTGCGGAGCGCGTCGCATCGACTCAAATCTTTATGACGCTGCCCACAACGCCGCGAACCTTGCGGCCAAGGCGGCATGGAGCGATGACGACTTCAACCTCTTCATTGTCGTCGTTCTCGTTCTCGGCGACGATTCCGGTAACCGTCGTCTCGCCGGCAAGCGCCTTCTTGAAGTTCGCCGGCAGAGGGTCGTCTGTCATGACATCGGCGAACAAGAGCCCCTTCGCATCCTCTTCAGACGCGATACCGAACATTTCGCGGAAAGCTTCATTTGTGGCCGTGAACCGCCCGTCGGTGTCGCATGTGAAAAGCGCGGACTGCGAAATGTTGAAAGCGTCTTCCTTGGCGCGGAGAAGCTCCATTATCTGGCGACGACGTTCAATATTGCGGATAGTGAAGACCAGATCGTCTGGATCGGTCATCTCGATAGGCGAAATAGCCACTTCGCAGAAAAAGCGGCGGCCGTCTTTGGTCTTGCCCGTGGCATCGATCATGACGCGGCGGTTCTCGTCCAGCCCCTTGCGGATTCTCTGGACAATCTCCGGCGTCAACCCGGGAATCATTTTCGTAACCGGCTGATCCAGCACTTCTTCCTGCTGATAGCCGAAATGCTCCTCGGCGCGTGGATTAATCTCCAGAATATGTCCGCTGGGGTCTGTTATCACAACAGCGTCATACATGCCTGCCAGAAACTGGCGGAACAGTGATTTACGGTCTTTGGGTACGAACAGTGCCATAACTTCACGATATTATATCAAATTATACGATAAGCATGCAATCGCCATAGCTAAAAAATTTATATTCCTTCTGGACGGCGAGCGCATACGAACAAAGCACCCTCTCGCGCCCCGCCAGAGCGGAGATCATCATCAGCAAAGTGGACTGCGGCAAATGGAAATTCGTCAGCATCGCGTCGCACACCTTGAAGTCGTAAGGCGGATATATGAATATGTCGCTCGCTCCGGAACCGGCGACCACGCTGCCGTCAGGCTGCGCGGCGGCGACAGTCTCAAGGGTTCTCACGGTCGTCGAGCCGACGCAAAATACCCTACCGCCGCGCGCTTTGCACTCGCGAATAGCCTCCGCCGTCTCGGGCGGCACGGTAAACGCCTCGAAGTCCATATGGTGGTCTTCGATATTTTCGGCTTTTACGGGACGGAATGTTCCCGGCCCCACATGCAGAGTCACCGACACGCGGCGAACGCCCTTGGCGTCAAGCGAGGCGAAAATTTCGGGAGTGAAATGGAGCCCCGCCGTCGGAGCTGCGACAGACCCCGTATGCTTGGCGTAAATCGTCTGGTAGCGTTCTCTGTCGGCACGCTCCTCTTCGGCGGTACCTTCGCGCTTTACATACGGCGGCACCGGAGTGTGGCCAAACTCGTCGAGCAGATCCTGCAGCGGCCTCTCGCAAGAAAACTCCACGCGCCACATGCCGATACCCTGCAGCGGCTTGACGAGACGCGCACTCAATTCGCGATTGGGCCCGAAAACCGCCACCTGCCCTTCGCGGCACTTGCGCCCGCTGCCCAATATGCAGTTCCACTCCAGCCTGTCCAGGCTGTCTTCGGCGATGCTGGGCATGTCCGAGCCGTCCATGGGCGCGGCCGCCACCATAAGAAGCTCGACCTCGCCCGGAGTGTCCGACCAAGTGCCGACAAGCCTGGCGGGAAACACTTTCGTGTCGTTCACCACGAGCAGGTCGTTCGCGGTGATGTATTCCGCAATATCGGCGATGTGCCGATGCTCGACCACACCAGTATCGCGGTGCAGCACCAGCATCTTCTCCGTTCCGCGGCGTTCCGCAGGATGCTGCGCGACAAGCCGCGCAGGCAACGGATACCAAAACTGCGAAGTTTTCATCGGCACATCTCCTTATGAAAAGACCGCGGCGCTATGCCGCGGTCTTTTCTGAATCGAGCAATCCTTGGATTACTTGACTTCGACTTCGGCGCCAGCCTTCTTGAGCTGCTCGGCGATCTTCTCGGCATCTTCCTTGGAAGCGCCTTCCTTGACCGTCTTGGGAGCACCGTCGACGAGATCCTTGGCGTCCTTGAGGCCGAGACCCGTGATCGCGCGGATTTCCTTGATGACCGCGATCTTGTTCGCGCCGGCAGCCTTGAGCACGACGTCGAACTCGGTCTTCTCTTCGGCGGGAGCGGCACCTGCGGCAGGACCGGCAACCGCGACAGCGGCGGCGGCGGAAACGCCCCAAGCTTCCTCGAGAGCCTTCACGAGGTCGTTGATTTCGAGAAC
>ONWT01000051.1 GCA_900321575.1 uncultured Lentisphaerota bacterium
ATCGTTGTTGCTCTCGTTACCACTCCGCATCGCTTCGCACTTCTCAACGGCTATCTATGCACAAACTAATGTGTTTTTAGCTGCGACTGCGTCGCATAAATCGGGCGAAGCCCGCTAAAAATATCACTACATTTAGTGAGTTGAAAGCGGTTTAAGAGCGCGGAGCCGTGATAAGCGTTAGCGGTAACCCAACCATCGGAGTTAAATTTCGGTTCGATCAGGCCCGCAAGAACGCGACACGCCGCAGAGCCTATCTCGACTGACGGGCTGCGGCGAGGATGATGACGAGAAAGCCGAGAACGGACAACAGGTCGGGGACTTGCGAAAAGAAGAAAAACCCCAAGAGCGCGGTGAAAACTATGTTCGTATAGTCGTAGAGGGCGATTGCTCGCGGCTGCGCATATCTATAGGCGGCGGTGACGCCGAACTGTCCCACGGCGGCCCCCGCCCCCGCGCCGAGCATGATGACGACCTGCGGGAGAGTCATGGGGGAAAAGTCCACAAGCATGAACGGCACCGACCCGAGACAGGAGAAGGCGCTGAAGAAAAGGACGATGAACGCGCCGTTCACTTTCTGGCGGCCAAGTTCATGCACGCACACATAGGCGAGCCCTGCGCCGAGTCCGCCCAAGAGAGCGCACGCGGCGGCGAAGAGTGAATCGCCGCGGAAGCCCGGCTTCATGACGAGCATCGCGCCGAAGAAGGCGGCGAAGAGGCAGGCTATCTGCCGCCTGGTGGCCTTTTCGCCCAGAAACAGCCACGAGAAGAAGACGGTAAAAAACGGCGCCGTCTTGTTGAGAGCCATCGCCTCGCCTATGGGGATTCTCGAGAGCGCATAGAAGTTGGCGAAGATGCCGACGAGTCCGAACACGCTGCGCATGACGAGAGCGCGCCACGCCCGCACGGACGATGGCAGGCCGCGCGAAGCCGGCGACAGGCCGGAACCGCTTTTCGCGAACACCGCGAGCGCGATCGCAAGCGCTATCGCATTGCGGAAGAAGCTCTTCTGGAAGCTCGACACCTCGCCGCCATAGTCATCGCACAGCCGGACGAACAGCGCCATGAAGGCAAAGCCCGCGGCACTGGCGATTATGCAGAGAATGCCCTTGGTCCTATCGCTCATCGGCAAAGAACTTCACGACTTCGGCGGCAAGCGCCATGCCGAAAACGGCAGTGACCTGCATAAGGCTGGCGCGCAGCCCGATCTTAGCCGGCAGCTCCAGGGAACAGACGGCAAGAAACCGGCGAGGAGGATATTCGCCAAGCTTTTTGAACCTCTGGCGCAACGCCTTGGCTAGGCCGTCGCCGGCAATCCTGTCGAAGCGGCGGACGACGACCTTTGTGGGGTCCGTTCTCAAGGCGGCGCCCATCGAAGATACGATCGGCACGCCCTGCCTTGCGGCGGAAAGTATGAGAGACGCCTTGGCGGCGACGGAGTCGATCGCGTCCACAATGAAATCGGCGCGCGGCAGAGGGCTGTCCGGCTCGAAACGGACGCGGCAGGTTTCCACCTCGGCGTCAGGCGCTATATCGAGGAGGCGCTCCCTCATGGCGTCCACTTTCGGACGGCCCAGGGTCGAGACCGTCGCCTCGCACTGGCGGTTGAGGTTGGAGGGCGCGACGGTATCGTCGTCTATCAGCAGAAGCCGCCTCGCGCCGCTTCTCACAAGCGCCTCGGCGCACCAGCTGCCCACGCCACCGACGCCAAAGACGGCGATACGCGCACCGGCGAGCCGAGCGAGAGCCTTCTCGCCGACGAGGGGCAGAGCCCGCTCAAGGCGGGAAGCGCGATCGGGCAGACTGGGATTGAGGCTCAACGACCCATTGCGGCGCGCCCGAGGACGAACGCCTTCTTGTTGACTTCAAGCAACTTGGCTTTGGGGCCGGACAGCATCTCGGCCATCGCTTTGAACCAAAGCTCCTCGGCGAATGGCGTAAACACCGACAGCGCGCCGGCGATCACCATGTTCATGGTGCGGGAATTGCCGGCCTCCTCAGTGGCGATCTTCATAGCGTCGATGAGCTTCAAGCCGGGAATCGCCTTGACGCGGCAATCGAGATCGGGGACGTCGTTCTGCTGGCCGGACGAAACTGTGACAGGCACGAGATACATGTCGTTCACTATCGCGACACCGTCCTTCGCCATCAAATGGGCGTTGCGCACAGCCTCCAGCTTGTCGAAGCTGACGAGAATGTCGCTCGCGCCATCCTGTATGATCGGCGAGGCGACGCTGTCGCCGAAGCGCACCTGCGAGCTCACGCTGCCGCCGCGCTGGGCCATACCGTGTATTTCGCTCTTCTTGACCTGAAGGCCGGCAAGCGCGGCCGTCTTGGCGAGGATGTCGGCGGTAAGGATTATGCCTTGCCCGCCGACGCCGACGAGGGAAACATTAACAGTCTTCATGGCGATCAATCCTGCACGCGTTCGACGGTGATCTCGGGGTCGATCTCCTGCAGGGCGACCTCGATACCCTGCTTTAGGGTCATCATCGCGAAGGGACAAGAACCGCAATGGCCGACAAGCCTGAGATAAACGACCTTTCCGTCTATCCTGACAAGCTCGAGGTCGCCGCCGTCATTCTGAAGACCGACGCGAAGTTCTTCAAGTTTCGCCTTTATCTGCTCTTCCATTTCTTCTTCTCCTTTTGAAATCTTTCAGATATTATACCATATTTGCCGGTTCAAAGGCCGTCACTCGTAGCGCGAGAGATGACGCTTCAAGATCGGCTCTAGCCTGGTTTCGAGCCATGGCACGACATGCCAATAGTCCCTGAGGTCGAGATATTCCGAGACTGGTCCGGCCTGGCCGGGCTTCACGCAGAACTCGCACTTGAGCATTATATTGCGGGCGGTGGCCTCGCTCGAAACGAATTCCACGACCTGAGTCTTGAAGCCGAGTATGCGCATTATCATCGCGCGGAAACCGTCCGTCAATATGTCGCAGAGGCGCTCGCGCAATATGGACTGGCGCATGAGCCCGCGAAACGCGCCCGCGTCGGCGAGCGTCTTCTGGAGCTCGTGCTGACAGCACGGCGCGCTCAAAATATAGCGGGCCTTCCACTCGACGCCCTTTGCGAGAGCCTCGTCCGTGGCGGTGTCGCAAGCGTGCAGAGAGACGACCATATCGGCGCGCCTGTCGGCGTTGGGGGGCGCAAACGCCGCGAGATCGCTTTCGACGAACACGACCTTGCCAACGAGGTCGAGACTGCGCGCCATCCTGTCGGCCGCGGCGATGACGTCGGCGCGGCGGTCTACGCCGTAGACGCAGACGTCGCCCATGCCGATTACGCGGGTCAGATACAGATAGAGGGCGACGGTGAGGTAGGCCTTGCCGCAGCCGCAGTCCACGACGGTAAAGGTTTTGCCGCCGTCTGCAGGGCGCGACGCGAGAGTCTCGCCGACAACTTTGAGAAACTCGTTGACCTGATCGTATTTGCCGCGCATCGAAGCTTTTATGCGCCCTTCGCCGTCGGCGAGAGACGCGGCTCTGAGGAAGGCCGCCGAATCGAAAGCGGTAAGCGGCAGATTCTTGACCCTGTCGTGGGGACGCAACTCGACCTTGCGGTTCATCTCGGACGAACGCGAGACGAGCACATGGCCCTTCTTCGTCACCCTTACGTGCAGATCGCCCTTGGCCGTCATGAGATGAAGGTCGCGCGCGCCCTTCTGGGAGATCAGCTCGTCGAGGCCGGCGGCGATTCCGTCAGCATCGAAATTCTTCACCGAGACGCGTCCGTCATCCGTCATCTCGGCCTGGAAGCGGCGTACGCCGCCAATCTCCACGGGGCGGATGGATATCTTGAACTGCGCGCCGCCGCGCCTGACGGACTGCACAATCTTCATGAAACCCTGCCCGAGAACGCCGCAGCGAATCTCCTCTTTGAGGGCTTCGTCTAGTTCGAACTTTTCCATAACCTAAAACCAGACTACTTCTGCCTGTTGAACGCGACTATGCCGAACGCGAGAAATATCGCGTAAGGCGCGACTGCTGCGAGCGCGGGGTTGAGCCAGCCCTCGTTAGCGCAGACCATGCCGGCTATCACAACGCCGTAAAAAGAGAAGAACAGGCCGAGCGCGCCGAGAATACCCTTGAACACGGACTGCCTCCCCGTCGCGACGCCGGCCGGTATCGCGAACAGTGTTATTATCAGGCAGGCGAACGGAGAGAGCACCTTCGACCACGTGTCAAACACGTATTTGCGCCGCGTTTCTGGCGTGAGATGGCGATTCGTCCTGAGATGGCGTATGCGGTCGGCGATGGAGCAATAGGCCCAATCGCGATTCTGCATGAGAAAGTCGCGAGGCTTCTCCTTGAACTCCTGAAACACCCTGAGGCTCAACGCGTCGAGAGACGGCGTCGGAGTGGCGGCCTCGTGTCCGCTGAGATCGTAATGCTGGACGGCGGCGTCGTGAAACCACCATTCGCCGTCGAGATACTCCGCCTTGGGGGCGGAGACGCTGAGGCGCCTCGAGCCGTCGGGCCTGTCGACCGTGACGCGGACGTTCGCGAGGTGTTCGGCATCGGGGGTCTCGACCGAGCCGACGGTCCAAGTACGGTTTTCGCGAACGTTTCTGAAGACGATGTTGTCGGCGCGATCGAGCTTCTCGAGGTTGAACTTCTCGTATTTCAGCTGCTTCGCCCACTGCGCGCGGCGAGGCACATACCACTCGTTGACCCAGAACACAACACCGGCCATGAGCAAGGCGACGGCCAATATGGGACGGGCGATCGCGATGAAGCTGACGCCGCTGGCCCTCATGGCGATGAGCTCGGAGTGGCGACAGAACCCCCACATGGTGTAAAGCGCGGCGAGCATAAGCGCGGCCGGAGCCAGCCATTCGAAATACGGCGCAAGATACGCGCAGAAATACTCCGCCATCATGGCGAACGGCAGGCCTGACTCCATCAATCTGGAGAACGAGCCGAACAGCTCGAACAGGACATAAATGGAAACAAAGCCCACCAGACAATAGAACAGCGGGACCAAATATTCCTTCAGAACATATCTTGTCAGTATTCTCATCGGTAATATTATACCACAAATCAGAGATTCGCGAACGGATTGCACGAAAAACCCGATCTGCCGGAGGGGGCGAACGACGTGCGCGGCTTTGCGGAACGGGACGACGCAGAGCCGGCGGAAGACGCGGCTGAAGGACGGGTCTTTGCCGACAGAGAGATTCTGCCGCGGGCGCGATCGACGCCGATCACGGTCACCGTCAACCTGTCGCCGGCCTTCACGACACTGGCCGCGTCGGTAACATAGTTGTCGCTGAGTTCGGAGAGATGCACAAGTCCGTCCTGATGGACGCCGATATCGACAAAAGCGCCGAAGGCAGTGACGTTCGTGACGACGCCCTCAAGCTTCATGCCCTCTCGGACATCTTCTATCTTCGTGACGTCGTCCCTGAATTTCGGCGGCTCGAATGTAGCGCGCGGATCGCGGCCGGGCTTGACGAGTTCGGCGACGATATCCTTAAGCGTGGGCTCGCCCACTTCGTCCGTTATATAGCGGCGAATGTCGATCTTCTTGACGGCTAGGGAATTGCCGATCAGGTCCCTGACAGGCATGCCCGCGTCGGCGGCCATTTTGTCCACAAGCGCATATCTTTCGGGGTGCACCGCCGAAGAGTCGAGGGGATTCTCCGCGCCGCGTATGCGCAAGAAGCCGGCGCACTGCTCGAAAGCCTTTGCGCCGAGGCCCTTGACCTTCTTCAAATCTTCGCGCGAACGGAACTTGCCGTTTTCGTTGCGCCATTCCACGATCGACTTCGCGAGCGACTGGCTTATGCCGGAGACGCGCTCCAGAAGCGGCGCACTCGCAGTGTTGAGCTCGACCCCGACGCCGTTCACGCAGCTCACGACCACCTCGTCGAGCTTGGCGCCGAGAAGAGGCTGGTGGACATCGTGCTGGTACTGTCCGACGCCGATAGCCTTGGGGTCAACCTTCACGAGTTCGGCGAGAGGATCCTGCAGCCGGCGCCCGATCGAAATCGCGCCGCGCACGGTAAGGTCGAGGTCGGGAAACTCCTTTCGCGCGATCTCGCTCGCCGAATAGACCGAAGCGCCCGCTTCGCTCACGCTGACGACGATAGGGGTCGGTATTTCGGGATGCTGCGCTTTGAGGCGCGAAAGCGTCTGGCGCACGAACGCCTCGGTCTCGCGTCCCGCGGTGCCGTTGCCCACCGCCACGGCCTCGGGGCGGTACTTGTTGACGATGAGCGCAACTGTCTTCGCGGATTCTTCGGGCTTCTGCTGGGGGAATATTACGGTTTTGCCGAGATACTTGCCCGTAGAGTCTATCATCGCCACCTTGCAGCCGGTGCGGATGCCCGGATCAATCGCGAGAACGGCCTTCTCGCCCAGGGGGCTCGCCAGAAGCAGATGGCGGAGGTTCTCGGCGAAAATCTCCACGGCGGCGCGATCGGCGGCCATCTTCTTTTCGACGGTGACATCTATCTCGCAGCTCGGGGCGAGCAGCCTCTTGTAGGCGTCTTCGGCGGCGAGCTCGATTTGGGCGCCCGGCTTGACGCCGGAGGCTTTTTCGACAAGTGTCAGCATGTCTTCGATCACGGGCTTTGGGTCGAGCACAAGCTTCACCCAGAGAACGCCCTCCTTCTGTCCCCGTCTTATCGCGAGGTAGCGGTGGCTCGGGATTGTCGCGATGGGCTCTTCAAAATCGTAGTACTGGTCGAACTTGGTCGGTTCGGCCGGCTTGGGGCTGGCGACCTCGCTCTTGACGACGCCTTTGGTCGCGAACGCATGGCGCACCATGCCGCGGACCTCGGCCATATCGGCGATACGCTCGGCGAGTATGTCGCGGGCGAACTGCAGATCTTCGTCCGTGGCCTCTACCGCTTCTCCGCGCCAGATGGAGTCGGCGAGGGGCTCGAAGCCCTTCTCCTTCGCGATCTGGGCGCGCGTGCGGCGCTTCGGCTTGTACGGCTGGTAGATATCTTCGAGGGCGCTCTTCTGCCAGCACGCGGCGATCTTTTCGCGAAGGCCGTCCGTAAGCTTGCCCTGTTCGTCGATGGACTTCAGTATGGCCTCTTTGCGGGACTCCAGCTCGGTGTAGTATTCAAGACGGTCTTTGATCTTGCCGATGGCGACTTCGTCGAGGTTGCCGTGGGCCTCTTTGCGGTAGCGGGCGATAAACGGCACGGTTCCGCCCTCGGCGAGAAGTTTTTCGACGGCCGCTATCTGGCGGGAGGACGCGCCGACCTCGGCGACCATCCTGTTCAGTATTTCGGAATTCATTCTTGTTTGCGGTATGCCATGATCAGAGCTTTACGATACCCAGCTCGGAAGGAATCCACCATCCATGCGGCGAAAGCTCGAAGGGAAACACCTTTACTCCGTCGCACTGGCAATTGCGCTTGAAAGCCTGGGTGAAGAAACGGCGCATGAAGGTAGACAGCGTGGCGGCTATCTCGTCCTTCGCGTAGCGCCCGGCGAAATAGCGTTCGGCGGCGCTCTGAAGATCGCGCGAACCCATTTCGTTCATGATGAAATTCCAGAGAAAGAAGTCGTGCAGCTCGTAGGGGCCGATAGTGTTTTCGGTGACCTGCCCCTTCACAAGCTCGGGCGAGACGGGAGTCGCGACTATATCGAGTATCGCGTTGGCGGCCTTGCCGGGATTCTCGCCGGCCCACCAGCGGCAGATTTTGCGCACGACAGTCTTCGGGACGTCGTTGTTGACGGCGAACATGGCCATATGGTCGCCGTTGTAGGTACACCAGCCGAGGGCGATTTCGGAGAGGTCGCCCGTGCCGAGCACGAAGCCGCCCGTCATGTTCGCCTTGTCCATGAGAATAAGGGTACGCATTCTCGCCTGGGCGTTCTCGTAAGTCACATCGGGCGTCTTGCCGTCGTGGCCGATATCCTTGAAATGCTGCCTGCACGCCTTCACTATAGAAATCGTCTCAAGCTTCACGCCGAGGCCTTCGCAGAGAAGCTCCGCATTGCCCTTCGTGCGGCGCGTAGTGCCGAAGCCGGGCATTGTGTAGACATGGAGCCCCCGTTTGTCGAGCCCGAGCTTGGCGTAGGCGGCGACTGCGACCAGAAGCGCAAGGGCCGAATCGAGACCGCCGCTTAAGCCTATCGCGATATCGCGGCCGGGCACGGCCTCGAGCCTGCGGACGAGACCGGCGACCTGCTTGGCGAAGACCACGGCGGCATCGCA
>ONWT01000093.1 GCA_900321575.1 uncultured Lentisphaerota bacterium
CTTGACCTCCAGAATGCGCTCGGGCGAAAGCTCGACGTTGTTGAGGGACTTTCTCCAGACGTGGTTGTTTATCTTGACGAGCTCGGCCGAGCCGTCATTGTTAGTCTTAAAATCTATCTGCCCAGCGTTGTAGTCGCCGGTCGCGATCTTGTTGAACTGAGCCAGACTGATATCCGGTAGCGCCATTGCAATGCCTCCCTTGTTTTTTCCCCAGCCCCGATTGGGCTACGCTCTGAATACACGCCGCCCGGCAAAAGGTTACAGCCACCTCCGCCGGGCGCAATTGGGCAAAAAATCAATAATTCTCGGGCTCGATCTGGAAGTAGGCCTTCGGATGTGCGCAAACCGGGCACTTCTCAGGGGCCTTCTCGCTCTCGATCACCGCGCCACAGTTGCGGCACTGCCAGCGATTCTTGCCGATGCGAACCCAGACTTCGCCGGTCTCGATGTTCTTCGCGAGCTTACGGTAGCGCTCTTCGTGATGGGCTTCTATCTCGGCAACCTTAGTGAAAAGAAACGCCAGCCTGTCGAAACCTTCGGCTTTGGCCTCTTCGGCGAAACGCTTGTACATATCGGTCCACTCTTCATGTTCGCCCGCTGCAGCTGCGAGAAGATTCGCGGGAGTGTCGCCAATACCGCCGAGCTCCTTGAACCACATCTTCGCATGCTCCTTCTCGTTGAGCGCAGTCTCCTGGAAGATCGCAGCTATCTGCTCGTAGCCGTCCTTCTTCGCACGCGAGGCGAAGTAGTCGTATTTGTTGCGCGCTTGAGATTCGCCAGCGAACGCCGTCAACAAGTTCTGTTCGGTCTTTGAACCTTTGAGTTCCATAATTGGCTCCTTTTTGTTTGATTGAATAAATTATACCAAATTTATCGGGAGAATGTCCATAAGAAGATCAGCCAATTCAGTGCGAGCGCGTAGAGATTGGCCACGAGATCGTCAACCATTACGCCCCATCCTCCGGGCAGCGCCTGAAGTCCCTTCGTCGGCGGCGGCTTGATTATGTCGACAAGCCGCACGACGCCGAAGAACACCGCCATGGCCCACCATGGCAGGGACGCTACGGGCAGGCCGATGAACGCGATGGGATAAAGCATCCATTCGTCGGCGGAGATTCTGCCGTCATCGCGAACGCCGAGAAGCGTCTCGGCCCTGCCGCAGACAGGCACGGCCAGAAGCGCCAAGGCGGCACAGACCGCAATCTGCGGCACGACGGACAATCCGGAGAGCGCATACGCAAGGGCTATGCCCGGCAGCGAGCCGAACGTACCTGGGGCGAACGGGACAAACAGGCTGATTCCGCAACCCGTGGCGAAAAACAATACAAGTTTATCTTTCATATATGTTACCTTTGTTTACGGCTTACGTGCCCTTTGGCCTGACTCGCCTGGTGGCTACAGCGGAAAACGGATCTTCCGGCCAATAATGCTTGGGGTAACGTCCCCTAAGGTCTTTGCGCACAAGTTGATAGCCTTCGCGCCAGAAGCCTGCGAGGTCCTTGGTTATCTGCACGGGCCGCTGCGCCGGAGAAAGAAGCGTCATGACGATGGGCACCTTGCCGCCGGCGACCTTTGGAGTTTGCATCAGGCCGAAGCACTCCTGCAGGCGCACTTCCACGGTAGGCGCATCCCCCTCGTAGTGCACAAGCATGTTGCTGCCGCTCGGCACGGGCATCCGGCAAGGAGCCAGGCGATCGAGCTCGCGGCGGTCGTGTCCGCCATCGCGGATCAATGCGTCGAGTACGCACGCCATGTCGACGCGTTCCAGATCGCGCCATTTCGCCATACCGCCGATGAAGCCGGCCATGGCGGCGAGAATCAGTTCGTCGGTCGCCTCGGGCCAATCGCAAAACCGGTGCAGAAAGTTTATGCGCTCGCGCATTTGGAGCGTTTCCTTTGTCCAGCAGGGCAGATTCGCGACACCTTTCGCGCGTATGCCGTCCAGCAGGCACTGCACGATGCGGTCGTCGCCCGGTTCGGGCTTAGCGGGCTTTTCGCCGATTACCATGGCGCCGATTTTGCGCCTGATTACGCATTTCACGCGCTCTTCGCGCCGGTCCCACTCGCAGAAAGGCTCTTCCTCGAGCTTGTCCGCAAACAGGCGGACAAGCTCGGACTCTTCGATGGGCGCGGCAAGAAAGACTTTTGCGTCGCCAAGGCGGTCGTCCAGCTCGCAGCAGACGATATATGGCGATTTTGCCAGCGCATCGCTTTGTTCGAGCGCAGCCCCCCGACCCGAGACCATTCTGAAGCTGCCGTTGCCGCGGTTTTTCGCGACGCGGTCCGGATATGCGAGCGCGAGCAGGAGTCCCTCCGAAGCGCAACCGCCGCTCTTCGGGACGGAAGACTTCGGCACAAAGCGGCGCGAGAGCTGGATTATGCGGCGCGAGAAAGGCCTTTCGGGGGTTTCGCGCACCTCGTCGAGGATTTTGCGGATATCGGTTTCGCCGCGGCGGCCGCCTTCTTCGACGATCGCCGCAAGAAGCGCGGCAGTCTCCACGTCGCCGTTCAGGCTGGACGCGCCCATGACCATATTGGCCAATCTGGGGTGCATCGGCAAGCGCGAGATCGCCGAGCCTTTCTCGGTAAGGCGTCCATCGCCATCAAGGACGCCCAAGAGAGCGAGAAGCGTCTGGGCGTATTCCCATGCGGCGGCCGGAGGCGGGGTGAGCCACGGCATGTCTTCACGGCGCGAGGCTCCCCAAGCGGCGCAAGAAAGCACGAGCGGACAAAGATCGGCGTCAAAGATTTCGGGCGGCATTTTGGCGGGACGGTGCATCTGCCCGCCTTCGGTCCACAGCCTGTAGCACACGCCTGGGCGGACGCGTCCCGCGCGGCCTCTGCGCTGTTCGGCGCGATCCTGAGTAAGAGGCAGGGTGACGAGCCCGCTCATTCCCGTGGCGGGCGAAAAGCGGGGCACTCTCATAAGGCCGCTGTCTATCACGCATGTTATGCCGGGAATCGTCACGGATGTTTCGGCGATTGACGTGGAAAGTATGACTTTCCTGCGCGGAGACGGCGCGAAAACGGCGTCTTGGGCCTCTTTCGGCAGCGCGCCGTAGAGCGGCAAGACATCGAACTCTCCGTGGCCGACGGCCTCGCATGCGCGCCTGATTTCGCCTTCACCCGGAAGAAAGCACAAAATGTCCCCGTCGGTCTCCTTCACGGCGCGGGCAACCGCCGCCGGAATGGAGACGTCGCCAAGATAGCGCGTTTCGACGGGAAACATCGCGCCCTCGGCGCGTATAGTCTCGGCGTCGCCCAGATGGGCGCCCACCTCGTCGGCATCAAGGGTGGCCGACATGACCATAAGCCGCAGATCGGGACGCAACGCCCGACGCACTTCGAGGGCCATCGCAAAGCTCAAATCGCACGGCAGGGAGCGTTCGTGGAATTCGTCGAAGATGACGAGTGCGACATCCTTCAGCTCGGGATCGGAGAGCAACCGCTGCGAGAGAAGTCCCTCGGTGAGTATTTCGAGGCGGGTGTCGGGGCCTATCTTACGCTCAAGGCGAACCTGATAGCCCACGGTCGCGCCGACCGCCTCGCCAAGCTTGGAGGCGATGAACATCGCGCAGGTGCGCGCGGCGATGCGGCGCGGCTCGAGCATGACGATCTTCTTGCCGCGAAGCCAGGGTTCGTCGAGCAGGGCCGGCGGCACGCATGTCGTCTTGCCGCTGCCCGGTGGCGCGGTGAGCACGACGCTGCGGTTTCGCGCAAGGGCCGATTTTATCGCACCAAGTGAAGCCTCGACGGGAAACATCAGTCCAAAACCTTGACTGTGGGGCCTGCGCCCGAATAGGAGTCGAGACCGGATGAAGACATGAAGCCGTCATCGCCCTCTGCGGAACGCACGCTTTTGACCTTCGGGCGTTCGCCGAACAGCACGGTACCGAGGCGCACCCATGTGGCGCCCTCCTCGACGGCGACTTCGTAATCACCGCTCATGCCCATCGAAAGGCGGGGCAGACCGGCGCCAAGTCCGTCTTCAAGCGCGTCGCGAAGTTCGCGTAGGCGGCGGAAATACGGCCGCGCATCTTCGGGATTTTCGGAGAACGGCGCCATTGTCATGAGCCCCTCGACGGTGATTCGCGGACACGCCTCCATAATATGGCGCAGGACCGGCTCGACGGAGTCGGGGGACATTCCGCTTTTCGACTTCTCGCCGGACACGTTGACCTCAAGCAAGATACGGGGCGATGCGCCTATTTCGCCGGCGATGAAGTTTATGCGGTCGGCGAGCTTTGCGGAATCCACGCTGTGGATGAAGTCGAATATCTCCAGGGCGTGGCGGACCTTGTTGCTTTGCAGGTGTCCGATGAGGTGCCATTCGGGTCCGGCGATGCTGGCAGGCTTCTTCCATGCCGCTTCCTGAACCTTGTTTTCGCCTACAATGTGCAGTCCGGCGCGCCAGGCTTCATCGACTACTTCGGCGCCATGGGTCTTGGTTACGGCGATTATTCCGACTTCACCGGGGTCGCGTCCTGCACGGGCGCATGCGGCCGCTATCCTGGATTTGACTTCGGCAAGTATGTCACTCAATTCTCTCATTTGAACCTCACATATTCCTCGCTGTCCGCGAACCGGTCGAAAGCGCAATCTATCGCATCCGCACTGTGCGCATCGGAGGACAGCACGAACCTGGCCCCTCTCTGCCGCAGCAAGGCACGGAATGCCGGCGACGGGTAGGCGTCGTCGAGCCAGCCGCGCGAGATTGCGCCCGTGTTGACCTCGACGAGTTTTCCGCTGGCGACTACGGCATCGGCGGTTTCAGCGAGCTCTTCCGCGTACCAGTCGCTAGATTCGTCGAAATAGGGATTTTTCGCATTGAACTTGCGGACCAGATCAAGATGACCGGCAATATCGAAATCGAATCGCGACACCATCTCGCGAACCTGGCGGAAATAAGCGCGTATGTAAGCCTCGACGCTGCCGCCGAAATGTGCGGTTATACCTTCCATGAGGTCTTTTGGCGTATTGTCCACGCAGACTATCGCGCCGTCCGCCGCGGCGACGAAGTGGACGGACCCGATTATGTAGTCCGGCGAGATGGCTGCGTAAGTAGAGCGGTCGGGGTTCGCGCCGCCTGGAATATAGTCCGCCTCGACGCCACAGAAGACGCGTATTCTGCCGGCATATTTCGCGGCGAGCGAGCGTATCTCGGCGGCGTAGGCGAGAGCCTTTTCCGGCGTGAGCACCCAATCAAGCACGTTTTCCGGGAGCATTGCGTGGGACGAGAAGCCGATCGCGTCGAAATTCCTGGCTATGGCGGCCTGAATGACGGCTTCGGGCGAATCGGCCCCGTCGCACCACGTGGTGTGGGTATGGAAGTTGGCCCGCACAATCATACGCTCACAAGCCCTTCCGGGGAGAGTTCGCCGAGTCCGTTGACGAAAGCGAGAAGCATTCCGTAATTGACTATCGGCACGCCATTTTCGCGGCAGATCGCAATGCGCCGCAAAACTTCGCGGCGGGTCAGCATGCAGCCGCCGCACTGCACGACAAGGCGCGGCTTTTCCGGCATGGAGGCGATATCGAAGTCGCCGCCGCTCGCAAAAGAAAACCGCAGCGTCCGCCCGGAAACCTTGGCGAGCGCCTTGGGAATCTTCACGGTGCCGATGTCGTTGCACTGGCGATGGTGCGTGCACCCTTCGGCAATCAGCACGCGATCGCCGTCGGCGAGCGTCTTTATCGCCGCGAGACCCTTCGCATATTCCGCGACATCTCCCTTCTGGCGCGCAAAAAGAATCGAAAACGACGTAAGGCGCACATTGCGTCCGGAGAGAATATTGCGGACCTCGCCAAAAGCCTGGCTGTCGGTAATCACAAGAACGCCGTCTTCGCCCGCCTGCTCAAGCGCTTTGGGCAATGTCGCGGGCTGGCAGACGATACAAGTCGCGCCGATATCCAGACATTCGCGGATGACCTGAACTTGGGGCAGTATGAGGCGCCCCTTGGGCGCACTTTCGTCTATCGGGCAGACGCACACTACACGGTCACCGGACTTCGCAAGGCCGTCCAGCAGGCCGGGCGGCACATCAGTAAGGCGGAGCGAGGCGATTTGGGATTTCAGGGCATCCACCGAATCTTCCCTGCGGTGGAAAAGCAGCGGAATCTTTCGCGACGCGCAATCGGCTTCGACGCGGCGGCGCCATTCATTGTCCGCTTCGCCCGGACTGCAAACCCATACGGCCACATCGGCAGTGGAGAGAACCTTTAGGGTTTTCTCCACGCGCATTTCGCCAAGGGCGCCTACATCGTCCAACCCGGCAGTATCCGTTATCATGCAAGGGCCCAGGGGAAGAACTTCCATCGCCTTGGAAACCGGATCGGTGGTGGTGCCCGCGACATCGCTCACAATAGCGATGTTCTGTCCGGTGAAACTGTTCACAAGCGTCGATTTGCCGGCGTTTCTCAACCCGAAAAAAGCTATATGAACGCGATTGCCGCGAGGAGTCTCTGCTAGTTCTGCCATATGCGGATATTATCCTATAAAACGCACATGAAGTCAAGACGCCCACGGCCTTATCAACCAGCCGGACCCAACCCTCGGAGTTAACTAAATACCAGAGTTGACTACAAAAAGAGTCTGGCGAAGAGGGAAGTTGCGCGGAAACCAACGGAGATAACTCGCCGCCAAGCTACGCAAACCATCGCCAGACAAGGGTTCAAAAAAGGGCGGGAGTTGCCTGTTACAACTCCCGCCCGCGAACGGCGAGGTGTGCTGAACGCCGTTCGCTTCGGCGGTGGTC
>ONWT01000001.1 GCA_900321575.1 uncultured Lentisphaerota bacterium
GCAAATCTGCCGCGCGCCAGGCGAAGGAGAAGATCCGCCGCCAGAAGCGCCGCCGCAGCAGGAGGCAGCGCGAAAAGATGCTTGAAGACAAGCGCGCCCATTCCGAGAAGAAGGCGATGCGCCGGCCCGTGGAATCGGACTGAAAAAAACTTTGTCAGAAAATGCCGCAACGTCTTCCTAACATAATGTGACCGCAAGTAGCGGACTCAGAAAGGAAACAGACATGAACAAGAGAACGATAATCGCGCTGTGCGTGGCCGTTGCCGCGGCAGGGGCGTTCGCCAAGCCCCACGGCGCGCCGCCGAGAGGCCCCAGGCCTGTGCAGATGCGCCGCAGGCTGCCGCCTCCCGTGCACCACCACAGGCACCACAGCCATAGCGTGTGGGGACACGGCGGCAGCAGGTTCTGGCCCGGCTTCATCGGCGGCGTGGTCGGCGGCACTCTCGTCGAGGCCGTATCCAGGCCCAATGTGGTGCGCGAAACTGTCGTCGTGCAGCAGCCCGTGACGACCGTAGTCACCGCCCCCGTGGTGGTCCGTGAGAGCCCCCGCACCGTGACTCAGCGCATATGGGTCGAGGGATGCTATGTGGACCAGGTTCAGGCGAACGGAACCATAATCCGCGTCTGGCAGCCCGGACACTACGAGACCAGGACCGTGGTCGAATATTGACGGTTCGTCGGCGCATCAGGGCTCTACGATCACTGTCGTCCCTATGGGACAAAGTGCGTAGAGCCTTGCCGCATTCCAGTTCGCGAGGCGAAAGCAGCCGTGCGATTCGGCATTGCCGATCGATTCCGGACGCGGCGTTCCGTGCATGCCGTATCCCGGCAGATCCAGCCCGAGCCACGCCATGCCTACGGGACACCTCGGCCCCGCAGGCCATATGTAGCGCGAAACTTTCTGCCCGGCGGGCGTGTGGTCCGGCGTATATGTATAGTTCGGCCGCGCAATCTGGTTGACGACGCGCAATTCGCGGCGGGCCGGGAGGTTGGCCTTGTTCTTGGCGATCGAGCAGGGAAATAGCGCAATGGTCCTGCCGCTCGCGTCCAGCACGCACACTTCGAAGCGCGACAGCGATATCTTGACCTTGTCTGCCGCGGGCCGTTTCGGCGCGCCTGGCCGTCTGGGCCATACCGACAGCTCTTCGTCCATTGACGGAAAGTCCGGAATCTTTATTCTGACTCCAGGTCTTATGGCGCTCCAATCCACGCCTGGGTTGAGGCGCTCCAGGGTGCGCCGGCTCACATGGCCGCGCTCGGCGAACATGTCCTGTATCGTCGCATAGCCCATTTCGTCCAATTCCGCCTTTTTTGCCGGGTCGGCGGGTATGTCCACAAGCGCATCCAAATCGGCTTGCGTGACGACATCGTATCTGAACAGGTTGCGCTTGCCCGCGGCGAACAGCGTGTCGTACGCCTCTTCGGGCGTGGCGGGCGGGGTGATGTTGCGCGTCAGGCAATACTTCTCCAGCGCGGATTGCGATTTGCGGCCCCACTGCCCGTCTATGGTGTTGCAGGAAAATCCCTCGCGATCAAGGCATATCTGCAGCGCGAGAGTTTTGCTTTCCGAGAATGTGACGGCGGCCAAAAGGCATAATGTAGCTAGCATGTGCGTATTATA
Source organism: uncultured Lentisphaerota bacterium (assembly GCA_900321575.1). Classification (GTDB taxonomy): domain Bacteria; phylum Verrucomicrobiota; class Kiritimatiellia; order RFP12; family UBA1067; genus UBA1067. Next base: position 1,622 of record ONWT01000001.1, read on the forward strand.
CCATAAAGCCGCCGCTCGCGCCCACTTGCGCGGCAACCGGGGATATGGTATAATACACGCCAATAAAGCACCCCGGGCGATTAGCTCAGTTGGTTAGAGCATTACCTTCACACGGTAGGGGTCACTGGTCCGAGTCCAGTATCGCCCACCATCCGAAACCGAAGAAGATCCGCGAGAAGCGGATTTTTTTGTTTGTGCAGGCTTTCCCGGTTGCGCGGCGGGCTAGTGGCGGGAAATCGCCGAAATATGGTATAATGCCGCAACAATCCACAGATTGCATGGTGAAGACATGAAAGTAATCATAGTAGGCGCGAGCTACACGGGCATTCAGCTGGCAAAGACCCTGGCGGACGAGAAGTCGGACGTTGTGCTTATCGACAACTCGCCCGAGAAGGTGCGCCTAGCCCGCAACAAGATCGACTGCACCGTCATCCAGGCGGAGGGCAACGACCTTCGGGTTCTCGAACGCGACGCCGGCATATCCTCCTCGGACGCGCTTGTGATGCTTACCGAGGACGACGAGACGAATATGGTCGCGTGCTCGCTCGTGGATGTGCGATATCCCGATCTGCTTAAGATAGCGCGCGTGCGCAACGAGACCTATTATGCGTCGTGCGCCGACTCTCCGCTGCCGCTCGGCATGGACGCGATGCTGAATCCCGACGTGGAGGCCGCCGGGGCGGTCCAGCGCGCCGTGGACTACGGGGTCGTGGGTAACATAGCGGATCTGGGCGGCGGCTTTTGCATAACCGAGTTCAGGGTCTCTTCCGAAAGCGAGCTCATAGGGGTCAAGCTCAGGGATGTCGCCGCGATCACCGGCTGGCACGGACTTGTCGCGTATCTCGAGGACGCCTCCGGCGCGATTCTGCCGAACGGCGAGACGCAGCTTAAGGCGGACGACAAGATCGGCGTCGTCTCGTCGGCGGACGACATAGGCGCGCTTTCGCATTTCATGTCCGGCAGGGACAGCAGCGTGCCTCGTCGCATAGTCGTGTTCGGCGCAGGGCGCATCGGCTCTCTGATCGTTGAGAAGCTTCAGGGCGACCGCGCGTCGGAGAGTCCGCTGAAGTCCATGATGCGCAGGCTGTCGATTGGCAGCGAGATATTCCTCGTCGATTCCGACGAGCGCAACTGCCGCGAGGCCAAGGAGCGCTTCATGGGCATCCGCGTTCTCTGCGGCGACATATCCGACAAGGACTTCATACGCGACGAAGGGCTGAACGCGTGCGATCTGATGATCGCCGTCTCGCCGAACTTCGACCGCAACCTCGTGGCGGCGGCCTACCTGAAGTCGCTCGGCGTGCCGAAGACGATAGCCCTGACCGAAAGCCAGGAGTTCGATGACGTCGCGCGGAAGCTCGGCATCGACGTGGCCGTGCCGATGCGCTCGACGATCGTGGACGCGATGTTGAGCCATCTCAGGGGCCCAGGCACATCGTCGATACACACTGTCTGCGACGGGCGCTTTGAGATAATCTCCTGCGACGTCTCGCCGAAGAGTGCGCTTGTCGGCAGGAAATTGCGTGAAGTCTTCATGCGCGGCGAGTGCCTGCTCCTGCTGGTGAGCCATGCCGAAGAAGGCTCCTACGAGGTGCCGCACGGCGAATACGAGTTTCTCGGCGGCGACAAGGTCGTGTTCATCGCGCGCAGCGGCGACGGGAAGCCGCCCGCCATGTTCGGTGGCGCGGGGAAGGGCGCCTGAGATGAGGTTTCCGCTGTTCAGAATCGTCGCCCACGTGCTGGGTATCGTCGGATTGGCGCTTCTGCCGCCCGTCCTGTCTTCGCTGCGCTATTCCGAAGGACTGCGCACGGTCGGCTCGTTCGCCGCGACATCCCTCGCCTGCGTTCTTCTGGCCGCGCTCTGCCGCCTGAAGCGGAATACCGACTCGATACCGATAAAGACGTCATGGTCGTTCTTCATCGTGGGCGGCGTATGGATCGGCGTGTGCCTCGTCGGCGCGATTCCGCTTTGGGCGAGCGGGGCGTTCCCCAGCCTGACCGATGCCGTTTTCGAGAGCATAAGCGGCTTTACGACAACCGGAGCGAGCGTCTGCCCCGGCGTGGAGGACTTGCCGCACAGTGTCAACCTGTGGCGGTGCGAGACGCATTGGCTCGGCGGCATGGGGGTCATCGCGCTCGCCGTCGCCCTCGTGCCGCTTCTCGGCATCGGCGGCTTTCGCCTCATAAAGGCGGAGACCAGCGGACCCGAAAAAGGGCGTATCACTCCCCGTATCGCCAGCACCGCGAAGGCGCTGTGGCTGATATACATCACCCTCACCGTGTCGCAGGCCGTGCTTCTGCGCGTGGCCGGGCTGGGGTGGTTCGACAGCGTCTGTCACGCGTTCTCGACTCTCGGAACCGGCGGCTTCTCCACGATGAACGCGAGCGTGGGGGCGTTCGGCAATCCTGCGGTGGAGTGGATATGCACCGTCTTCATGCTTCTCGCTTCCGTCAACTTCGCGCTGTACTACCGCCTGTTTTCGGGCAAGGCCGGCGAGGTGCTCAAGGATACCGAGCTGCGCACGTTCGTCGCGCTGGTCGTGCTTGCCGTGCTGTCGGTGACGCTTGCCGCGAGCGCCGATCTCGGCGGCTTCTCCAGCGCGCTCCGCACTTCGGCGTTTCAGGTGGCGTCGATAGTCTCGACCACGGGCTTCATGACTTCGGACTACTCTGTCTGGCGCCCGGCCGCCCAGATGTTTTTGTTTCTCCTGTTCATGGTCGGCGGCTGTTCGGGGTCCACGGCCGGCGGCGTGAAGGTGATTCGCTGGGCCGTCCTGGGCAAGCAGCTCCGCAACGAATTTCGCCGCATCACGCATCCGCGCGAAGTGACGACGATACGGATAAACGGCTGTTCGGGACGCGACGAAATCGTCCCGGTCGTGGCGGCGTTCGTGACGCTCTATGCGTTTCTCGTGCTCGCGACTTCCGTCGCAGGCGCGTTTGCCGGGCTCGGGCTTCTGGAGGCGATCTCCTGCGCACTGAGCATGGTCGGCAACATCGGGCCCGCATTCGGCGCGTTCGGCCCCACGGCGAACTACGGCGCGATTCCCTCAGCCCTCAAGTGGTGGTATTCTTTCGCGATGATCGCCGGGCGGCTCGAGATATTCACGATGCTGATTCTGGCCGGCCGCCTGCTGTCGCTCGCGCTTGCGCCGGCCAAGGCCGTTCGCAGGGTGGTGGACCATGCAGAAACCTGAACCCGGAGAACTGCTGGCGCTGCGCGTCGAACGGGCGAGATGCGTCGCGTGCGTGTGTCGCGTGTGTGCTGTGCCTGTCAATGTTGCGGCGTTTTTCGCGCTGCGCACAAAAAAACTTTTCTGCGCGGTAAAAGGGATCGTTTTACCGCGGTAAAAGGGGTACGTTTACCGCGGTAAAATTTTCCTGCGCTCTTTGCGC
>ONWT01000099.1 GCA_900321575.1 uncultured Lentisphaerota bacterium
AGGAGGCACTTCAGCCCATGCTTTTCCGCCACGTTCCTGAGCGCATCCATGACAAGCATGTTGTGGTCGGTCGCAAGGTTCAGCTCTTCGAACTGCGGCGCAAGCTCGAACTGAGCGGGCGCGACCTCGTTGTGGCGTGTCTTCGCCGGGATGCCTAGCTTCCAGAGTTCGCGCTCGACCTCGTTCATGAACGACAGTACGCGGTCGGGAATCGCGCCGAAGTAGTGGTCCTCGAGCTGCTGTCCCTTCGCGGACGGTGCGCCGAAAAGCGTGCGTCCCGTCAGCACCAGATCGGGTCGATTCTTCCAGTATTCCTTGTCAACGAGGAAGTATTCCTGCTCCGCGCCGAGCGTGCAGCCGACGTGGGCCGGTGGCCGCGCAAAAAGCTTCATGAGGCGTTTCACGGACTTGTCGAGCGCCTGCATCGAGCGCAGAAGCGGCGTTTTCTTGTCCAGCGCCTCGCCCGTATAGGCGCAGAAAGCGGTCGGTATGCACAAGGTCGCGCCGTTCGAGTGGCGCTTGATGAACGCGGGGCTGGTCGGGTCCCATGCGGTGTAGCCGCGCGCTTCGAAGGTGGAGCGGATGCCGCCGGACGGAAAGCTGGAGGCGTCCGGCTCGCCGACGATGAGATTTTTGCCGCTGAACTGCATGACCGGCTCGCCGTCCTTCAGCTCTAGGAAGGAGTCGTGCTTCTCGGCGGTCGAGCCGGTCATCGGCAGGAACCAGTGGGTGTAGTGCGTGGCGCCGCGGTCCATCGCCCAGTGGCGGATGCCGTGGGCGACTTCGCCTGCGATAGAGGGGTCGAGGGGCTTCCCTTCCTGTATCGTCGCCTGAAGCTTCTTCGCGGTATCCTTGCTGAGATAAGTCTTTATCGCCTCTTCACCAAACACGTCGGCGCCGAAGTTCGTCGCCGCCTTTGTCTCTTCTGTCATTTGTGCATTCCTTTCGCCGGATGCGACCACCGCACCCGTTGCCCTTATATAAGCACACGCCGTGCCAATGCCGGAAAAGCGCAAATCTTTACACTATATGTAATCCACCAGCTGCCACAGCGCAAAACAATTACAAATTCCGCTTTGAAAAGGCGCTATTGCGCAGAACACCACCCCTATCGGCTGAGCGCGCAAAACCCCTCGGCGCACCCGCTGGCGCTTATGTCAGGGTAGTCTGGGAAGTCTACCACGCCTAATTGGGAAATCTACCGCGCTTAACTGATAAGTCTACCGCGCCAGACTGACGAATCTACCGCGGTAGACTTCATAATCTACCGCGCTAGACTTCCCAGTCTACCGCGCCTAATTTCCCAGTCTACCGCGGTAGACTTCCCAAGTCACGCGGCATCTGCCCCCACATGGCGCGGAAGGGATGTAGAACACACCGTGCGAGGCGGTGACCGAGCTACTGCGCTCGGTCTCAGCCGGCGAAACTCCTTTGTAGGGTGACCTGGGAAGTATGGTTAGTAGCCGAGTTGTCGCGCTTCTTTGAGTCGGCGATGCGCCCATCCGCTACCCCGCAAAGATTGCGAGCCAGGTAGAGATTGCCAGTGCGATAATATACTATATGCTTCGTGAACATCTTTTTTGCTGCTGCTCATTCTGCCTATACCGTAGAAAGGGCAGAACGCCTGCATATACATGCCGTCCGCATCGCCCAAATCTGCCGCCTTTGCGAACATTGTCAATGCTTTCCGTTCGTCCATACCTATTTGTCCCTTTGTAGCATCAACAAATATGCACGCCCCAGCCTCCGCATTCGCTCGCGAATGACCACGGTATGCAACTGTCATCAATTTTTCAAAGCCTTTTTTGAAACCAGCAGGGACATTGGCGACATAACCCCCAACGTTTTCTTTTATTGATGTTACTGGAGCGTGGATAGTCCCAGACACAAGGCCTCCGTCCATATACCCATTGAATCCGCCAATAACTTGTGTCGATGTTATCTTTTTGGTTTTTATCTGTCGGCTATATTCGACAGGTCCAATGGAACCGGATATCCTACTCATTGCCACCGCCCGTGCATTGCGGGCGGATGTGTGAGACATTTCGACATCGTCAATATTGTCGTTCAATTTGCGAACCAACCCCTCAAGTACGGAACCTCCCATTTCTCGCCGTGCAACGAAAAAATCGAGTTGATATTTATCATCAGTTGACGACTTCTTGGCTACAGTCTGCGGTGATTTCCCTGAGTAAGATGGTCGCTTTGGAGCGACACGCGACTTTACCTGCGTTTCTCGAAGTCTTCGAGATTCATCATCTCTCGCAAGCCTTTCTTCTTCTAGCTTGCGCTCATCCGAAAGTCGTTTTGCTTCTTGTTCTTCTTGTGTAGCCCTACGCGCCTCTTCGCTACGTCGGCGAGCGACAGCCAATTTTTCACATCTTTCCTGTCGTTCCTTTTCTCGTATCATGCGCTCCTCTTCACATTTGCGTTCCCAAGCAAGCCTTTCTTCTTTGCGCTGCTTTTCTCTGGCCAAACGCTCCTCCTCTAGTTTGCGTTCACGCGCAAGCCTTTCTTCTTCGCGCTGCTTTTCTCTGGCCAAACGCTCCTCCTCTAGTTTGCGTTCACGCGCAAGTCTTTCTTCGACACGTTTCCGTGCGGCCTCTTCAGCCGCTAGCCGCCGCTCTTCAGCCTTGTGATGTGCGACTTCTTCAATTCGCCTAGCCTCTTCAGCCGCTAAAGCAGATTCACGTTCCTTTCGAGCCTTATGCTCGTTCCATATAATGAAAGATGCCGCTCCCAACACGGTAAGCATCACTGCATACATAAAATACTTAATTAATGCAGCTTGGCGTTCTTTTTTCTTGCGCTGTTCATAAGCAGCACGATTTTTAGCCACAAGTTCTTCGTATCGCATGATTTCCTTTTTGTGGTGTTTGAGATTATTTTTGCCAGTCTATTTCTGAAGATAGAAGATAATAACAAGCGACATATACAATCTTGTCATTGTAATCAGCATAGCAATCAATTTTGGTCTGCCATTTACCATATGTCATCTCGTCTTTCTCTGTGCCGTTGATTTTCGGCACACCACAGAAGGCACAGGATAGAAAGGTGGCGCACCTCGATTTGCCGCTCACAATCTGACACAAAAGAAAAACCTCTCTTTTGTGTCTCAGACGAGGCTGTGAGAATTGCCTTTGAGGAAACACTAAAGAGAGGAAGTGATGATACACTTTCTCCGCATAGTGTCGTCCTCGTTGAAACTTCTCACATTTCGTCTGACGACCGCTTTGCAGCGTTGCATGCCCTGCGGATTTCTCCCGCAGGAACGAGAGTATTATATCATAAACTTTTTCGCTTGGGTGAAAGATTGTTGAGTTATAATTTAGCGGGGCTGCTGGTAGCGAAGGGATGAGCCAAGGGCGCACGAGTGAGGAGGCAAATTCTGCAAGCGTAAGAGTGACGTTGTTTGCAACCTCACGCTTTGTCGAGGGTGGCAGTCTAAGAAAAAGCAACTTGTCTAATGATATAGCCGCAGCAGATATTTGCCGACGAGAGCGAGGGCGCAGCTTGGGCATCCCGAAACGACGCCTTTCTCGCTCCAATTTCTAAACCACTCGAATCCGAAGGGTTTGAAATCTGAGGTTGCGACCTAGTCCACTGTAAATGATGATGGGGGTACTACAGCGATGGCCGAATTGTCGTAGTGATTCGGATTGCGGGTAAAGAGTTGCGAGCATTTTGCCTTTAGCGCACACTGAAGCTGAATGTCGTCTTCGAAATCCTTATCGTGGAAATCCACCGCTAGCCCAAGAATATCCGCATCGACAGGAACGACCTTGAAGATCCGAAGAAGTATCTTTACTGCGATCATCGCAGTCGTTTCGCTCTTCAGCTTGCGCATTACATAATGAACGTTGTTCAGAGATATCGCGGCGATGCAGGCCTCGACATCGCCATTCTCCGCGCTCGCCCAAATCTTAAGCGCGTCGTAGTAGTATCCCTCGCGCTCAAGCAGCACATCCAGAAGGATGTTCGTATCCACAAAGATTCGCTTCTTCATGACTCACCATACTTTCCGATGAGTTCGTCCGCCAGCAAATCCTTGTAGTCCCAATCGCCTGGAACATCCACCTTGGCGAGCCCCAGCGCCCGCTTAGTGAGCGGCGGCAGTTCACACGTCTCGATGTCCTTCTGCTGCTCCATTATGCAGATGAACGAAACGAACAACTTTGAAATGCTCGTGTTGCGGCGCTCCGCCAGCCTGCGGGCCCGCTCCACGACGCTTTCGTCCATGCTTAAAGCCAATCTTGTCGCCGCCATCGCGTCTCCTTATGCGTATTGTTTACGGCGATATTATACACCATAAGATGCGCATGAGTCAACCGCAATTCGGCTCGGTTATGTTTTGTGCTGGTATTCCTGCAGGCTGTATACGGAGCATTCGTCGTGTGGCTGGGAGAGTCCGGCGACTGCGGCGGCGAAACCGGCGAGCGTGGTGGTGACGGGGATTCCGGCGGCAACGGCGGCCGAGCGCATCTTCACCGTGTCGCCGGATGCCTCGCCGTCCGACTCGGAGGTGTTCACTACCCAGTTTATCTCGCCTTTGCGCATGAGGTCGATCGCGTTGGGGCGTCCGCGCGAGATGCGGAACGCCGCGCGCGATTCTATGCCGTGGTCCCAGAGATATGACGATGTTCCGAGCGTCGCATATATGCCGAAGCCGAGCGACTTCAGCTTCGCGGCGAGTTCGGCGACTTCGGGCTTGTCCTCGTTGCGCACCGACAGGAACACGTTACCGCTCTTCGGCAGCGGACTGCCGCAGGCGATCTGGCTCTTGTAATATGCGCCGAAGCGGTCGTAGTCTATCGCCATCACCTCACCGGTCGATTTCATTTCAGGAGAAAGCGTGATCTTCGCGCCAGAGAATTTGACGTACGGGAAGACGGCTTCCTTGACGCAGTAGTGCGAGTTGGAGTTCGAGTTTTGAGTTGGAGAATGGAATTTATCATCCTCTCTCGAACTCTTAACTCCAACTTCTCCTGAAAGCTTCTCTCCGACCATTGCAAGCGCGCCGAGATCGGCGAGCGGAATGCCCGTCGCCTTCGAGACGAACGGCACTGTGCGCGAAGCGCGAGGATTGACCTCGATCATCCAGACTTCTCCATCCTTTACGGCAAGTTGGAGATTCACGAGCCCGACGACGTGGAGCCGCTTTGCAAAGATTTCCGTGTAGCGCCTCACTTGCGCGATCGTCTTCTCCGGAAGGCTGACCGGCGGCGTGATTGCGGCGGCATCCCCCGAATGGCACCCCGCCGCTTCGATATGCTCAAGAATCGCGCCGATGACCGTCGTTTCGCCGTCGCTCACGGCATCTACGTCAAGCTCCGTCGCATGCTCGAGGAACTTGTCGATTAGAATCGGTTTGCCTTCCGACGCGGCAACCGCCTCTGAAACGTATGAATCAAGTTCCGGCTCCTTGTAGACTATCGCCATGCCGCGTCCGCCAAGTACGAAGCTCGGCCGCACGAGAACGGGATATCCGATCTCCGCAGCGATCCGCCGCGCATCCTCTACCGAATGTGCAATGCCGCTCTCCGGCTCGCGCATTCCCACCTCCGCGACAAGCGCGCGGAAGAAGTCGCGGTCTTCCGCAAGCGCGATGTCTTTTGGCGAAGTGCCTGCGATGCGCGCGCCCGCCTTCTCGAGGCGTTCGGCGAGGTTGAGCGGCGTCTGCCCGCCGTACTGCACAATCACGCCGTCGCATTTCTCGCGGTCGTAGATCTCCATCACATCCTCGAACGTGAGCGGCTCGAAGTAGAGCATGTCCGAAGTGTCGTAATCGGTCGATACGGTTTCAGGGTTTGAATTGACCATGACCACCTCGCAGCCGCGCCTGCGCAAGGCGAACGCCGCATGACAGCAGCACCAGTCGAATTCTATCCCCTGCCCGATGCGGTTGGGTCCGCCGCCCAAGACCATGATTTTATGTTTCTGCCGCAAAGTACGCAAAGAGCGCAAAGGACATTCTGTATTTGCGTTCTCTGCGGCTAACGAATAATACGAATAATAATACGGCGTGACAGCCTCGAACTCGCCAGCGCATGTATCGACCTCGCCGAACTCGGGTCTTATGCCGAAAGCGAGGCGCTGCGCCCTTATCTCGTCCTCGGTGCGGCCCGTCACGTCCGCTATCTGCCTGTCGCTGAAGCCAAACACCTTCGCCTGGCGCAGCAGATCGCCGTCCAGCCCGTTTGCAGCCAAATACCTTCCGAACGCCTCTATTTCATCAAGCTCCCTCTTGAACCACGGATCGTAACTTTCCGCATTATGGTATTTTAGCGGCGCTTCCAGCGAACGCACCGCCTTCAGATACGCCTGCTTGAACGTGCGCCCTATCGCCATGACTTCGCCCACCGACTTCATCTGCGTGCCGAGCGTCCGGTCGGCGCCCGGAAACTTCTCGAACGCGAAGCGCGGAATCTTCACGACGACGTAATCCAGGCTCGGCTCGAAACAGGCGAGCGTCCTGCCGGTGATGTCGTTCGTGATTTCGTCCAGCGTGAACCCGACGGCGAGAAGCGCGGCGATCTTCGCTATCGGGAAGCCCGTCGCCTTCGACGCGAGCGCGGACGAACGCGATACGCGCGGATTCATCTCGATGATGACGCGCCGCCCCGTCTTGGGGTTTACGGCCCACTGCACGTTCGATCCGCCCGTTTCGATGCCGATCTTCCCCAGCACGCGGATCGAGTCGTCG
>ONWT01000009.1 GCA_900321575.1 uncultured Lentisphaerota bacterium
ACGAGAGTCTTTGAACGAACCGTCTTTGACGAAGCTACTTCCGAAAGGGTCACATCTGCGCGCTTAATCGTGTGACTGCAGTTTGCCGCTGTGATTGTTGTGAAGGCGACTGTACCATGGCCTGCAAGGTAATAGTTGAACGGCAAACCGGTTCCGCCAGCGTTCGAAAGCGCACATGTCCACTCAATGCCCGCTTCACGGGCGGAGTAAAGGTTCAATGCGTCACCCTCGTACTTGTCGTTTTTATTTGCCGTAATTGTAAGCTTCGAAGATTCGTCGACCGTAACCCACATCGTGCCGTCCTGAAACTTCTGGAGATTGTTCATCGTGAGAGTGGCACCATTGAAGAGGCCCATCCTAAGATCCCACCCCTCTACCGACATGCTGGCGCTGATGCTGACTGTACTGCCGTCGAAGAAAAACGGTTCAAAATTGCCATCTCCTGATTTACCGGGAACGCCAGTCGGATTGTTTCCGTCCGAATCCTGCCAATAGCCAGTTCCATTCCACGTATCAGTGCCGACGAACTTCCACGTGTAGTTCTCGGTTTCACCGGTGACGGGATTCGTCTTGGCGAAGTCGGCGGACGCCATAAGAGGCGCGAGGCAAAGCGCAAGCAACGCCGCCAAGCTCAAGCCTCTCCTTTCGTATAAAACTCTTTTAATCATGGCGTCACCTCGCTTGTCTCACTCCACCTCGGTACCTTTTACCTCTTCGTATCCGCCGTCCCTGAAGACCACATCGGCGCCGGTGCAAAGCCAGTCCGTCAACTCGGCGTACGGGTCGTCAGTGCCAGAGTTGTTTTTTGTGGGGGCGGTGATCGCCTCGACGTGTCCGTCGGCAAACGCCACATGACCGATAATTCGCTTGCCCTGGCGGTGGTTGAAGCCGATCGTCTCCTTGTAGGAGTCGCCCAGGCTCTCGCACACGAGGCACGTATCCCTGCCGTGGTCGCTGTCGTCGGCGTTGTCCAAGAGAACTCCGGGCAACTGTATCTCGGCGAAGAGCAAAGTGCGGTCGGCTCGGCCTACGGACGACGCGCCATAGCGGGCGGTCGAGCTGCAGGCCGCCTTGCCGGGCGTCGAGTCGTATCCGAATCGGGCGTTCATCACATAGCTCCAGCCGGGACTCGCCGTGCGCGACTTTCTGCTGGCGTCGAGATGGGCCGGGCATATGTAGACATCTCGAGTCTTGCCGACGACATTCCATATGGCGCCGTTCGTCACCGCGTACTGCACATCGTCGGCGTTGTCGTCGTAATGGGCCGGCGTTATGCTGAATTCGGACGAAACGGGATAAGAGACATTGCGGTCGATGCCGCTTATCCAACCCTTGTGCACACCGTAGTTAACGCCGAGCGAGGAGCCGCCGCTCACCTGAAAGTAGAGCGCACTCTGCGCGAAGGGATAGCCGCCCGCGACGGACGCGCTGTTGACCGCGCTCGCGAGGCTCTTCATGTTCGACGCGCACTTGACGGTCTTCGCGTTCTCGCCGACGCCGCCGAGCGAGGTTATCAAGACGCCCGAGAGTATGCCTAGTATGCCGATTACGACGAGCAGCTCAACAAGAGTAAATCCCTTTTTCATATATTCCCCTCCTTGACCTATTCAAACTGATGGTAGAAAAGTATTCTCATCCGGTGAGCCTGCACGCCGCCGCCAGAAGACTCGCCAAGCGACGAAACAGGTTCGCGCCATACGAGAGCCACAGCGCGCGCGCCCATCTGGGCGGGCGTGCGGCCCGTGCTGCCGCCGAGCACGCTGGGCTCGGCCCTGACGAAGACGAGGAAAAGCTGCTGGCGATCGCCGAAGCAGTTCTTCCAGTAAGAATAGAGATAGCGGCGATCGACATCGTCTATCTCGTCGTTGGACGTGCCGAAGAACTCGCCCTCTTTATACCAATAGTTGTTCCACGTGTCGGAGGTGCTGCGATTTCCGCCAAGGTCGGTAGACCAGCCTTCGCCTTCGAGGAAACTCTCGCGCATTCCCGCCGCGACGTCACAGAGATCTTGCCACGGGAATGGCGCCTCTGAGCCGCTGTAGCCGTTGAAGCAGTATTTGCCGATGTCGCTGGCGGTGAATTCGCCGTCCTGCGCGAGACCGGCGACGCGCCAGTCGTATGGCGTATTGGCGAGGCCCGCCATCAAGAGATCGTCGCTCGCAGAATAGGGCGTCACGACGGCGCCGTCGCGAGTATCTAGAATTCCCCACATATACGGGCTGCGCGTTCTGTCGCTCGCCCAATCGGCGTAGGGGCCGAACGCCCAGTGCGTGCGCCAGACATAGTCTTTGTTGGCGATATTGGAGATATCGCTCGCGAAAGCACCATTATACTTGCCCGCCCCCTTTAGATAGTCGCAGTCAAAACCTGTAGAGGTTCCGCGAGCCGGATACGACCTGAAGGCCTGTCGCTGATTTCGCGCCGTCACAGGCAAGAACTGCAACTCGCCCATCGACTGCAGATAGCCGCAATCGGAGACGAACTGGAATAGGTCGCGAGGTTTTCCGTTCTCGCCGTTGCAGGCGTTTTTCGCCTGAGAGAGCCATGAACTCCAATTCATGCTGTCGGTCGTGTACCAGTCTTCGGGGGCGAAATTGAAGCGCGGGTCGGCGCAGAAAATCTGGAACTCGTTGAACGTCGGCTCGTCATCGGCCTTGCCGGGCGTCTCGACATCAATGTTCGCCTTGAAGGTCTCGAGATCGACAGCCGTCAAGAGCGGACTGGACGACATTGGCAACACGGGCTCGCCTCTGCCGCAGCACACTTCGATTATGTCCTCATCTTCTTCATCATAGAGAGACTTGAAGTTGTTGTAGGTCTCGTCGTCGGCAAGAGTGGCGGGCACGAGATCGACCGTTTTGCCGTCGCCATCGACGATACGGAACCAGAAAGCGAGATTCAGCTTGAGCCCGGCGCTGGGCAATGCTTTTTCGATTGATTTGATCTCCCCTTTGCTGTCGTAGAAGTAAAGCGGCTTTTCGATACCGTCCAGATAGGGAACAGCGTTCTTCTCATTGCCCTCATCGAACTCGAGACCGAATACGCCAAGACCTTCTACTGCATTGCCGGGTATGGTGATATCGTTTACCGATATATTGACCTTGCAGTCCTCGGCCGAGTCGCGGCTCTCGCTGAAAGTAGCCCTGCCGCTACCGACGGCTGTCACCCACGCCTTCTGCGAATCGGCCATGGCACTCTCTGCCTTCCACTCGCTTATGTTTCTAGGTCTCAGTTTGAGTTTGATGTTATTATTTCTGTTGGGATAACGCGTCTTGGTGAAGTCGAAATCGCCAGAGGAGAGGAAGGCCTTCACAAGCACCTCGACCTTGTAGCTGGTCGGCTCGGATCTGCCGGAGTTTCGGCGAAACGGGTAAACGCCGTGGGCGGCTACGGTAAGGATGCCGTCCCCGAGGGACTTCATCTTCCACGTACGGGCGATATGGGGAACGGTCTGATTATTGCCAGCAGGGCGCTGAGAGCGGACATCCGACTTCTCCATCGTTATGCCGAAGCCTCCGGCCATGACATTGAGGCCGGTGAACATGGGCGCCCTCTCGATCGTCGGTATGGCAAGAGATATCGGCACGCTGTCTTTATCGACATAGTCGTAGAGGGCAGCGAAGGCGACAGTGTCGAGCTGGTTGCGAAGACGCTTGTAGCACTCGCCGCCGGTGCTGCGCTGAAGGCGCTCGAACGACATATCTTCGCCATCGTCGAACGGCTGGTCGTCGGTAAGGTATATGACATTGTTCGTCGCTTGGCCAGGGTACCACGAATCGGTGACGAACTGCTGACGCTTGATCGTATCGAGGCTGACGTCGCCATACAGCAGGCCGTCGCCGCCGTTGCCGCTAAAGTATTCGCAGAACGGGCTTTCGAAGCCAATGTCGCCATACTGTCCCGACTTGATTGCCAGATTGTAGTCGGCCAGCGAGACTAGACGCGTTTTGAAATCGTCGCCCTCGCAAGTCCTCTTTATGAAATCGTCGAACTTCTGCGGGCTCGCGCCCGAGGCGGGGCCCGTATGCTGCTGATTCTCGAAGAGATAGGCTGACGATATTCTGTTCGACGGCGAGCTGTCGCGCATCACGTTCGCGCGAAGCCTGTTTATGTCCAGATAGTCCGACACGTTCACTGCGGCGTAGGCGTAGCGACCCGCATCATAACCGAGCTGATGCCACTGGGCGGTAGGAGTTCGCCTAGACCAGTAGCGGACAGTATTGATCAGCGGCGGCGGCAGATAGGCGAGCGCTTCTAGAGTAAGCGGAGAGACCGTGTCGGGGCTCCACTCTTCAAGCCCCTCGCCGCTGACGCCCATGAAAACGCGGTTCTTCCAGTAATTGCGCTCGCCGCCGCGACCGCGGCTTTGTCCCGTAGACGAATCGCTCACGCCGGGATACGGATGGCTGCCTATTGCGGAATCTATCTCGTCCATCGCCTTGGCGAGGGCGGCCTTTACGAGATGGCCCGAAACTATCTTCTGCCTCAAGAAACTCGACGGCAGACGGTTTTCGCGCATGAACATCGAAAACGCCACGGCCGAGACGACCATGAACGATAGCATGCCGAGCACGACGAGAAGCGCACTGCCCTTTCTGCTGTTGACGCGACGTTTCATCGTTCGACCTCCGAAAGTCTGTGCCAGTTGGGATAGAAGAGCTTGAGATTCATATCGGGCACGCCGCCCGGTTTGACCTCTTCGCCCGCCTTTATCGTCACTCTGTAAGGATTGCCCCAAGGGTCCATAATAAAGCCGTTCTTGACGGCGCCGTTGTACAATACGGGCACATTCGAGTCGCCACGCCCTTGGACGCGGCCCAATATGAACGCTAGGTCGCTCTCCTTCGCAGGGGCGTCGTCAAAATTAGCTACGCTCTCGAGCGTACCTTCGTCGGTGTAGTTGGCATAGGCGAGAATCGCCTTCGTCATTTCGCCTGCATCAACTTCGGCCTTGGAGAGCTTCGCGCGGCGCTGCGCGTTGGAGACGCTGGCCACCATGGCGCCGCCGAGCACGGCGATCATGCCGACCACGACAAGGAGTTCGACAAGTGTGAAACCGCGCTTCATTTCACCACCTCCTCCGGCAATGTCGAGATATCGTCCCAAGTGCCGGGCTCACCGTCTGGTCCCCACGAAGTGACGCCGACGATATACGTCTGGCGGCCCCGGGCATCTGCTCCGCTAACGGTCTCGACGCCGGCGCTGCTGGCGCCGGGATCCGCCAGATCGGCCACGTCGGGTTCCGTTTTGACGAACTCGCTCGTGAGAGTACGGGGAGAGTTGCGGAGCCCGCTGCCGTCATCTGCCCAGACGGACGTTACGAGCAGGGGCTTGGCAGTGCCTGCGCCGTCGCTCAAGATCGTATTCTCCGCCTCGTTGCGGTATAGCGCGACCGACTGCCTCACGTCGCCGAGACCGGCCACGGCGGCGGTGCCGGTAGACCACGCGATAGAGGACTGGTTGAAGATCATCGTAAGTATGCTCACCAGCATCGCCAGCAGGGCAGAGGCGACAAGCACTTCAAGCAATGTAAAGCCGCGTCTCGTCATCGGGCGCCTCCAGTTCCTTTGTCCAATCCCTGATAGTACACCTCGGTGTAGTAGAGCGGCTGGTAGACGAGCGTCGCCGCGCGGCGGCAGCATCTGACTGCGATAGAACATAGAGGACCGTCGCAGCGAACCACAACGCCGCACGTCATGCCCTGGGCGTCAAAGACGGACGAGCCGCCGCCTGCGCCAACTACAGAATCGAACGCTCTCTTGGCGAGGCTGTTAGCCTGGGCCTTGGTGACGGGCCGGAAGAGATCGTCGGTCCGGGAATCTTCGCCGTCGTCCATGCTGCTCTGGCCGGTCGCGTCGGTTATGCCAATGTAGTCGCCCCATCCGTTGGACGGCACAGTGCCTATCGACTCCCACGCGCTCCATGTCATATTTGTCGAAGAGAGCGCGGCGACCATGCAGTTCATCAGCTTGTCGGCGACCACTGCGGCCTGCACGTCCTCGTTGGACTGCTGATTCTCGCGGTAGCCGAGCGAATACAGCGAGACGAGGCCGAGAGTGCCCACGGCCATGACGAACATGGCCAGGTTGACCTCTATCAATGTAAAAGCATGCCGAAACATCATTCACCGTCCTCTATTTGCGTGGTGGAGCCGATCGACTCGAAATTACCGTCAGGGCGACGGCGATATATCGTCACTCCCGGCGAAGCATTGTCGGTAGGGTTCAGTTCGATAATGCGCCCGCCTTGCTGGCCGAGATTGCTCGCGCCAGACATCTGCACCGAGCTGGAAAACGTGTATCCGGGCGGCAGTCTCGCGACGGCGAACTCCTGGCCGTATTCATCGCCAGCGCTGAACGTGGCGCCGCCGCCGACCCTCTTGAAGCCGTAGTAGTAAAATCTCCTGTTCACCCAGTCTTCGCCCGAAACTCCGGTTGCCGTTTCGTCAGAGTCCCCATCGGGAGTTTCGAGCGTCCTGTTGACCTGGACGGAAGTCTTGAATACGCCTTCCTTCACGAGGGCGAAATCTTTCTGGGGTATGCTGTAGAGCTTCATCGTCGAGGCCGAAGCCTCCATCTCGCTGTCGGACGAGCCTTCTTCGGCGCTGAGCGACGCGTATGTGTTGGCGAGGTCGCCGAACTCGTCGCAGATGAGGTCGCCAACGACCGCGGAGACCCGCCCTACAGGCCGCACGGCGATCGCAACGCCGTTCACGATGCCTGCCGACATCTCGCTGTCGACCTTGACAACCTCGTCGAAGAGGTAGACGTATGTCTTCTTGCGGTCGAGATTGGCGCGCTGGCGAGCGGCGTCGATTATGCCCTTCGCGGCGTCGAGCGCTGCGCGGTCGGACATGCCGCGAACCACGGCGGAATATCCGCCGATGGCGATCGCACCCATAAGGCCCATAAGCCCTATGACCGCAAGAAGCTCAACTAGCGTAAAACCTTTTTTCATGGTCATTTCTCGTTCGCGTGGCACTTCGGGCAGTTGCCGTTGCTGCACCCCGTCGTGGTCAGACAGTCGTGGCAGTGGTGCGAGACTGAGACGCTGTCGGTCTGCGCATGGTAGACGATATTGAAGCGGTGGAACTTGCCCGTGACGGTGCCCTGATAGCCGAACGCCATATTGGCGACAGGCATCTTCTGGCGGCGGCGGCCGTCGCCGTTTCGCGCGTCGGGAAACGAGCGCCCCGAGCCCTTGCCGTCCTGCACGCCCGAAGGGGCGACGAAGAGTCCGTTGGGGTCGATGAGCTGCATTCTAGGCGACGCCTGGCCCATGGAGTGCTGCACGATTATCTGAAAGACCTTCTGCGCATCGCTTTCGGAGAGAACGGCCGACTCGGCGTTCTCGGCGAGGCTCTCTATGGGACCCGGCCACTTGCCCTCGCTGTTCTGGGCCTGATAGGTGGCGATGGCCGACTCGAGCGCGATGCGCATCGCGTCGCGGCGCTTCTCGCGCGAGCCGCGCATGGACGACATCGCGGAAGTCGTGACTATCGTCATCAGCACGGCGATCACGCCGATGACCATCATGAGTTCGACAATCGTGAAGCCTCGCCGGTTCATCGCTCCTCCTGCGCCCTTGTCCAGCTGTAGATGTCGTCCGCCTTGCCGCGGCCCGACATCGAGGCGGAATAGCTGTCTTCCTTGCCGTTCTGGCCCCAGCACCAGACGACCGCGTTGGCGCGCACGCGAAGGGTCTGCGAATCGAGCCTGACCTCTACGATGCCGTCGCCGTCGTCATCGAGGGCGAAATGCAGCTGGTGGCTCTCAACCGTGCCGCCGCCGGGAACCTTGAGCCCTAGAGCCGCCGAAGCCCCCATCTTGGGGTCGGTGCGCTTGAGCACGGCCGCCGCCCACGGGGTGACTATACCGCAACGGTCGAGCCCCGAGAGGGTATAGACCGTCTCGCCGTCGACTTCTT
This sequence comes from uncultured Lentisphaerota bacterium, assembly GCA_900321575.1. GTDB lineage: Bacteria > Verrucomicrobiota > Kiritimatiellia > RFP12 > UBA1067 > UBA1067. The sequence continues at coordinate 7,927 of ONWT01000009.1, forward strand.
CGCTGACATGCGACAGCGACATGAGCCCGCTCACGGCGAGGCACGCGGCGGCGCGGGCCGTGAGGCGGCCGTCGCCGAGCGACTCCTGAAGAAGAGACGGCGGCCAGCGATTCTGGCGCTGGAACATGACATTGAGCGCCGTCGCGACGTTCGACACGAGTTCGCGTCCGCGAGTGGCTTCGGCGCGCTGCACGGCGAACGAATAGCCGCCGACCGACGCGCCGACGAGTATGGCGATGATGCCGATTACCACGAGCATCTCAACGAGCGTGAAACCTTCTCTGCCTGTATTGCGCTTCATGTCACAGTCCTTTATCTCTAGTTGTTCAAGTGCATTATGTCGTCGGCCATCCAGTTCGACGCCGTCTTGCGGTCGGTGTCGCTGTTGAGCGAATCAAGCGGCACCCATGGCGGGAACGTATACCCGTTCGGACCCGAGCTCCAGAGGCGGTAGCTCTGATAGGGCGGCACCGAATAGTAGTAGAACTCGCGCCCCCAGCCGTCGTAGACCGTTATGTGGTCCAGCACGGTGTTGCCGGGATAGACTTCGACCGAAGGCGATTCGCCGGCCTGAAGAGAGCCGCCCGTACCGTCGCTCACGCGGACGCCGAAAAACTCCTTGTTGCCGGAGCAGCTGACGATACCTTCGAGGTTGGGCATCCACCTGGCCGTGACGGCCTGGGAAGGAATAAGCAGTATCACGCTGTCGCGCATACCGGAGAACTGCTCGGACCAGGTGCTGTAGGCCTTGCCGTCGATAGGGTTGGCGGAAAGCGTGTTGTTGGCGGTCCACTGTTTGCAGCTGTCGAGCTTGGCGTCGTTGTCGTTGTAGTTGCCGCCAGTGTCCCTGACGAAATCGAGCATATACTTGTAACGCGGCAGGAGAAAGCTCATAAGACCGAACTGGAAGACGCTGACCTCCTGCCAGCTCGATTCGGAGTTCCAGCCGCTCACGTCGCTGGAGCTCGTGATCGAACGGAAGCCCGCTGCGTACTTCGCCCTCGCGGCATCTGTCTGGTAAGCCTTGAATCTGGCGTCGGAAGAGTTGCACCGCTCGACATATATCTGCGATATCTTGTCCACAAAATCGGACATCGATTTAGGGAACGGGAATCGCGCCGCGAGAGGCTGGGCTTTGCAGGCGGCTTCGACGTTGCGCCAGACGAGATTGCCGCTCACTCCGCCGGTCTGCTTGCCGGTCGAGGGATCGGCATTCAGATAGACATTGCGCGACGCGTGCAAGGCGACGGGAGGATACGACCCGAACGCCGCGAAGTAGCCCGAGAGGCAGTTCTCGAGCTTCTGCATGCGCGTAACGGTCGTATTCCTGGCGGATGACGCGCCGCCTATGCCGGTAAGGCGAAACGTGACGCTCATGAGCGTGGCGAGAACCACAACCACGATCATCAGTTCGACAAGTGTAAAACCTTTTTTCACTTAGGCGCCAGCTCCAGAGACGGAAGATATGATGTCTATCATCGGCAGGAACATCGCGGTGACGATAGTGCCGACGACGATGGCGAGCACGATGATCAGCGCAGGCTCGATGGCGGCGGTCATGCCGGCTACGGCGTTGTCGACCTCGTCGTCATACGTGTTGGCGATACGCGTAAGCATATCGGCAAGGGCGCCGGTCTCTTCGCCGACTTCGACCATCGACACCACCATGGGCGGAAATACCGAACACTGCGAAAGCGGTCGGGTCATGCCCTCGCCCTCCTTGACGGCATCGTGCACATCCTGCAAAGCCTTCGAGACGACGCGGTTGCCCGTAGTGTCGCGGACGATCACGAGCGACTGCAGAATCGGCACGCCCGACGAGAGCAGGGTGCCGAGAGTACGCGTGACGCGGGAGACCGCCGTACGCTGCACGAGCGTACCCGTGACAGGCGCCTTGAGCGAACACACGTCGTAGAAATACGCGCCGGCCTCTGTCTTGCCGACTATCTTCTTGACCACGACGATGGCGGCGATTATGGCGACGATCAGAAGACCATTGTGCTGCACGAACTCGGAAGCGTCCATGACATACTGCGTGATGGCCGGCAAGGGCTTGCCGCCGAGCATGTCGTTGAACACCTGCTTGAACTTCGGTATGACGGCGACGAGCAAAAAGCCCGTAATGCCCACGGCCGCAACGAGAACCACTATCGGGTAGATCATCGCGCCCTTCACTTTGTTGGCGATCTTTTCGGACTTCTCGGCGAACTCCGCGAGACGGCCGAGCACGACTTCAAGCACGCCGCCGGCCTCGCCGGCCTTGACCATGTTCACGTAGAGCTTGTCGAAAATCTTCGGGTACTGGGTAAGCGACTCTGAGAAAGTTCCGCCGGCGGCGATATTCTCGGCGATGCCGTTGAGGGCGTCTACCATCTGGGGGTCTTTCATCTGGCGCTTGAGCACGTCTATGCCGCGCATAAGCGGGAGCCCTGCGTTCACCAGTGTGGCGAGCTGGCGGGTGAACTGGGTCAGCACCTTGGTCTTGACTTTGCCGCGCATCCACGAAGGCAGCTTGATGTTGATATCCTTCGACTTGCCGGCCGGCTTCTTCGCCGGGGCGGGGGCCTTGCCCTTCTTCGCCTTGGCCGCGGCAGGAGCGGCCGCAGGGGCCGACTTCACTTCGCCGAGCGCAGTCGGAAAGAGCCCTTGCGCACGCACGGCGGCTATCGCGGAAGCGCGATCGCCAGCCTCAATCTGGCCGCGAGTCTCGTTACCCGCGGCGTCCTTTGCGATGTATTGGAATGTCGCCATTGTAAAACCTTTTCAAGTGTTATATGAATTATACCACATTCTTGCCTTTTAGCGCAATGCTTTCTATCCGTTCAGGGAGGGCAGCTCCACCGCCGGGGCGGGAGGCAGCTCTTCAGCGGAAGCCGGCCGCGGTGAGGGGAAAACGAGCAGCATCACCCACGCTATGAGCCCGGTGACGAGCCCCACTATCGCGCCCAGGCGAATCCAGGTCGAGAAGCGAATCGGATGGTGGCCGTGTTTTTCGAGAAGTCCCGAAGCGACGATATTGGCGGTAGAGCCAACTACGGTGACATTGCCGCCGAAGCAGGCGCCGAAGAGGAGCGCCCACCACAGCACGGAATATTCGGCCGACCGCTCGACTAGCGCCTGTATGACGGGGGTGAAGGCGGCCACGAAGACGATATTGTCCACAAACGCCGAGCCGAGCGAGGCGATGAGCAGCACGAGGGGTATCATGCCCTTCGCCCCGCCGGAGACATGCTTGGTCAGGCTGTCGGCGAGATTCTGGGTTATGCCCTGCTCGTTGAGCGACCCGGCTATCGCGAAGAGGAGCATAAAGAAGAGGAGGGTCCACCACTCGACGTCCTTCTCGACGTAGTGGCGGGCGCGGTGGGGCCGCCATATCATCAGGAGGCCAGCCATGATGAGAGGCGTCATTATGAGAAACGCGTTCTTGTTGGCCGCCCCGCCAAGGGCGAGAGCGTGCTCGATCTGGTGGTGAAACGCTATCACGCATACGGTGGCGAGAAGGATGAAGAGGCCGGTCTTGTAGGGAATCTTCAGCACGGGGCCGAGACCCATTCGCCTGTGGCGGGCCATGGCGAGAGTCATCTTCCTTATGTCGGCGCGGAACCATATTATGGTCAGCGCGAGCGTCGCGCAGAGCGCGGCGACGGCGACTGGCGTAGCGCCTACGAGGAACTGCGCGAAAGTAAGCCCCGCCTTGTTGCCGATGAATATGCCCACGGGGTTGCCCAGCATGGTTGCCGAAGAACCGATGTTCGTGGCCATCACCGCGATCAGCACGAAAGGATGGGGGCGCAGTTTGAGCGTGTCGCAGACCTGGAAGACAAGCGCAAGAACGACGACGATCGACGAAACCTCGTCCACGACCGAGGCGAGCACGGCCGAAAGCACGCAGAGTATCGCCGTGAACGAGACGCCGTTCATGTTCTTGTGGTTGATGATCGACTGTATCACCCACGTCAGAAAGCCGAGGTCTTTCAGGACGCCGACTATGATCATCATGCCCACGAGGAAGAATATTATATCGAGCTCAGTCGCCTTCAGTATGGACTGCAGCGTCATCGCATGGGTCGCTATCAGAACGGCGACGCCGAGAAACGCGGCGGCGACGCGGCGCTCCCAGAAGAAGAGCGTCGTCGAAATCACGCCGGCGAACACCGCGAGTGTTACGGCCTGGGTGAAGTCGGCCGCGAGACCGCCAGCCCAGCCGCCGAACGAAACGAGGGCGACGACCAGCGCGAGAAGAAAAACCTTTGGACTGAACTTCATCGCCTACTCCCTGAATATCTTGTTGAGGAACCTCGGCAGGCGCACCACGCCCACCAGTTTGCCGCCTTCGCGGACATAGCACTTCGAGCTTCTGTAGCGGGTCATCTCGCCAGCGACCTGTATGGCCGGCGTGTCGGGCGTGACCGCGGGGAACTCCTTCACCAGAATCTCGCTGAGCCAGGTGCGGCGCTCGTTCTCCAGCACCTGCGCAAACGGCTCGAAGTTGGCGATCGGCGTAAGGTCGCTCATCCAGAGCAGATACTCCGGCAGACAGACGCGCAACAGCTCGCCCGCGCGCACGACGCCCTTCAAGTCGCCGTCGCGGTCGAGAACGGCGACCTCGCTGACGTTGTTCTCGATGAAGGTATCGACGCATTTCTGCAGCGTGTCGGTGTCGCGCAGCGTGAGAAAATCGCGCGTCATTATGTCCGCCGCCGTTATGTAGCGCGGCAGATAGGCCTTGCCGCTCTCGAAGAAGCGGTATATGTCGCCTCCGTTGTTCATCGCCGCCACGGTGCGCAGCGTGGCGTCGTCCTTCAAAGCGGTCGTGAGCGCCCTCAGTATCTGAAGGTACAAGGCCGGCTTGTCGCGCGGTATGAGCAGGAGAAACACGACATGCACGGCAGACTCTTCGCCTGGCCACACCACTCCGCGCTCGCTCGTCGCCACCGCGACGCGCGGCGAGGGCAGGCCCTCGATTCGAGCATGGGGCAGGGCGAGGCCGTCCATTATCACGGTCGAGCCGTCGGCTTCGCGCTTTAGCACGAGCCCGGCGACTTCGTCTATGCCGGCCGGCGGCACCCGCCCGGTGTGGTAGATGCACTCCACCAGGCGCCGGACTATTTCATCCCTCGAAAGTTCGCCGCAGTGCGGCAGAACATCGCCGACGCCGAAGAACGACGTCAGCCTTATATCCGCATTCTTTTTCACAAAGGCATTATAGCAAACATTTCGCCTGCGGCGCAAGCGGACATCCGCGCCCGTCCTATTTGCCGACGCAGAAGCGCGAGAAGACGGCGTCGAGCAGATCGTCCGAATAGACTGCGCCGACGAGACGGCCGAGAGCGTCCGCAGCGTTGCGCACCGAATTAGCCGCCAGCACGATATCGTCCATTTCCGCGGAGAGCGCCGACTGCGCCTCCGTCAGGAGGCTCTTTTCGCGCGCGCTCGGAGTCGGCGCCGTTTCGTCGAAGCCGGCGGCGAGCCGCGAAAGGGCCAGCACGATTGCGGCTCGGAGACCGTCGAGTCCCTCGCCTGTGACGGACGACACGTTGAGCGCGCCGTCTTCGCGTGAGAGGTCGCATTTGGAATGTATGCGCACCGCGCCTTCGACTTCGCAGTCGAGCGCGAGCACGACATCGGCCTTCGCCATCAGTTCTCCGGCGCGGCGCACGCCCTCGGCCTCTATCTCGTCGGCGGTTCCGCGTAGGCCTGCCGTATCGACGAGGCGTACGGGCCAGCCGCCGATGTCGAGCCACTCCTCTATGGAGTCGCGCGTAGTGCCGGGCACGGGCGAAACGATTGCGCGGCTTGTGCCGAGCAGCGCGTTCATGAGCGACGACTTGCCTGCGTTCGGCGGGCCGGCGAGAACCACGAGCGCGCCGTCGCGGAGAATGTGGCCCTCGCGCGCGTGCGCGAGCGCGCGCTCTATTTTGGATTTGGCGGACTCGGCGGATTCTTTCGCGGAGGCGAGAAAATCCGGCGGCAGCTCCCCTTCGTCCACGTCAAGGGCGTGCTCGAGCGACGCCGAGAGAAGGAGGACGCTTTCGTATATCGCGCGATATATCTTCGAGGCCGCTCCGCCTTGGCGCGAAAGCGCGTCGTCGGCCGCGCGCACGGTCTTGGCGTCGACAAGCTCGATGACGCCCTCGGCCTCGATCAGGTCCATGCGGCCGTTCACGAACGCGCGCTCGGTGAATTCGCCGCGGCGGGCCAGACGGGCGCCCTCGGCAAAGCACGCTTCGAGAATCCTGCCGGGAGTTACCGAACCGCCGTGGCACTGGAACTCGACGACGTCCTCGCCCGTGTAGCTGCAAGGCGAGGCGAAGGCCAGCACGACGCACCTGTCGATCGTCGCGCCGCCCCGGCGCAAAGTCCTTACGGCGATGCGCCCCGGCTCGGGTGCCCGGCCGGAAAGACGTTCGCATATCGCGAACGCATCCGGACCCGAAACGCGAACGACCGCCACCGCGCCCCTGCCCGGGGCCGTGGCGATCGCCGCTATCGTGCGAGGCTCCTCGCTCACGAATACTTCTTTACGATGGCTTCGTATTCGCTGGCCTGCTCCTCCATCGACTGCACCATCTTGAACTGCGTGCGGCAGCGCACGAGGTTGTGGTCGTCGTAGGCGGTGCGGAAGTACGTATCGCCGGCGAGATAGTCGGTCAGGAAGCGTATGCCGATCGTAAGCGTGATGAGACGGCCGGCGAAGGCGAGGTTGGCCTTCTCGGCGTCGGTGAGGAACTTCGCCTGTGCGAGGTAGCCCTTGACGAGAGCTTCGAAGTACTCCTTCTTGGAGTAGACCTTCGAGAGGTCTTTCTCGTCTTCGGCCGCCGCCGCGGAAGAGGTTCTCACCATATCGCCGAAGTCGTAGAGCGCCGAGCCGGGCATCGTCGTGTCGAGGTCGATCACGATATTGGTGCCGTCGGGCGCCAGCATCACGTTGTTGATCTTGGTGTCGTTATGGGTGATGCGCTCGGGTATCTCGCCGCGCTCCATCATCGTTACGATCTTGGCGGCCTCTTCGCGGCGCGCGTCGACGAACGCGAGCTCGGCCGCGACTGAAGCCTTGCGCCCCTTCACGTCGGCGGCCGCGGCCTCGTCGAGAAGGCGAAGGCGGTCGACCGTGTTGTGGAACTTCGGGATGATCTCGCCGAGGCGCGGAGGCGGCATGTCGGCGCAGTCGTTCTGGAACTTCGCGAACGCGCCCGCGACGAGCTCGGCCTGCGCGGGGTTGGTCACGAGATCGGTCGAAGTGTAGCCTTCGAGGAACGCGTAGAGCCGCCACGGGTTAGCGTAGCCCTTCACGACGAGCGACTTGACGCCCTTCTTCGCGAGGTGGTCCGTGACGCGGAGGATGTTGTCCTTTAGCATCTCGGGCGGGAAGATGTCGGTGTTGACGCGCTGCAGAATGTAGCGCGTACCCGACTTGGTCTCGACCTTGAACGTGTCGTTGATGTGGCCGGAGCCGTAGCGCGAAACGTCGGTCTGGTCTGTCACGCCCATCGAGGCGAGAGCGGCGTCGAGCTGCTCCTTGGTGTATTCGCGGTTGCTCATATCACTTGGCCGCCTTCTTTGCGGGCTTCTTGGCTGACTTCTTGATCACAGGAATCTGCGCGGCCGCGACCGACTGGCCGAGGCGGCGGAAGTGTTCATCCGGGACGAAAAGCTCGATCTTCTCGGCCCACTCGGGATAGACGTCTTTGAGCATCGTCTGCGCAGTCTCGAGAATGACGTCGCCGCCGAGGCCGGAGGTGACGCGCCCGAGAAGCATCATGCTGGAGTAGTCGTAGAACTCGTTGTACCACGGAATCGCGTGGGCGAGGAAGCGGCCGATCTGGATGTAGACCTTGAGAGCGCGCTGATCGCCCTTCTCCATCGCGGCCTGGACGACCTTGAGGCGCTCGGGGAGCTTCATCTCTTTCGGGAACTCGAAGCCGTACTTCTCGGCGAGCCAGTTGACGGCCTGCTGCGAGAACGCCATCGCGCCGACGCCAGCGTCGCCCGACCACTCGCAACGGGGAGCCTTGGGGTTGAAGTCGACAGGGGCGAA
>ONWT01000058.1 GCA_900321575.1 uncultured Lentisphaerota bacterium
GTCTAGGCTGGACTGACTGAAAAAACGCTTCTTGTCTAATGATATAGCCGCAGCAGATTCCGGCGCCGAGAGCGAACGCAGCAGTCGGCTCGCCGACGCCGTCCCCATCGCCCACCCCGAACCGAAAGACTGAAGCGGCGCTTTCGCCGCCTCGGCGGCATTGTGGCACAGCGGGTAATTATGATATAATACCCATTATGAAACTTACCGATGAACAGTTGAAGCTTGCGGCGAACACCATTCGCTGCCTTTGTGCGGATATGATCGAAAAGGCGAACTCGGGCCACCCCGGGGCGCCTATGGGCATGGCGGACTTTTTGAGCGTACTTTGGCTCAAGTTCCTGAATGTCGATCCGCTTGACACGAAATGGGCAGGGCGCGACCGGCTTGTGTTTTCCGGCGGCCACGCCAGTTCGATCTTCTACGCGCTCGCCCATCTTTCGGGCATGGGCGGTCTTACGATGGACGAACTCAAGAACTTTCGCCAGCTCGGTTCGCGCTGCGCGGGCCATCCCGAGCGCGGTCTCATGCCTGGCATTGAGGTGACCACGGGTCCGCTCGGGCAGGGTCTCGCGATGGGCGTCGGCCTTGCGCTGGCGGCGAAGCGGCTCAAGACGGGCAACAAGACGTGGGTCGTGTGCGGCGATGGCGACATAGAAGAGGGCATTTCGCACGAAGCGTGCAGCTGGGCCGGGGCGATGAAGCTCGACGACCTCATAGTAGTATACGATTTCAACCGCATTACGATCGAAGGCGACACGGCGCTTGCAATGTCCGACGACACGAAAAAGCGCTTCGAGAGCTATGGGTGGAAGGTGTTCACGTGCAACGGGCACGACTTCGCCGAGATCGACCGCGTCTACCGCCGCGCCCTCAAGGTCACAGGTCAGCCCGTAATGATAATCGCCGAAACGAAGATCGGCTTCGGCGCGCCGACGAAGGCGGGCACGTGCGACTGCCACGGCGCCCCGCTCGGCGCCGAAGAGGTGGCCGGCGCGAAGACGGCCCTCGGGTTCGATCCGGAAAAGAGCTTTTATGTGCCTGAAGAGGTTTATTCCTTCTTCAATGACCGCACGGCGGCGATGCACCGCCTCTCGAAGCGCTGGACTCGCCAGAACGCCGCGCTCGCGGCTAAGCCCGCCGAGCCTGACTACATGAAGATGGTCGAGGCCCTGCCGAAGTTCGACCCCGAAAAGCCTCAGGCGACGAGGAGCGCTTTCGGCGCGGTGCTGAACGCGCTAGCGCCGATTGTTCCGGGAATCGTGGGCGGCAGCGCCGATTTGGGCCCGAGCAACAAGACGTACATGAAGGGGTTCGGCGATGTGGCCCCGGGTTCGTTCGACGGCCGCAACATACACTACGGCATACGCGAGCTCGCGATGGCGTCCATCGCCAACGGCATAACCGCCTTTGGCGGCGGCCTTCGCGGATTCGGCGCGACGTTCTTCGTGTTCAGCGACTACTGCAAGCCGGCGATGCGGCTGGCGGCGCTGATGAATCTGCCGTCGATGTTCGTCTTCTCGCACGACAGCTTCTATGTCGGCGAGGACGGGCCTACCCACGAGCCTGTCGAGCATCTTGCGGCGCTCCGTTCGATGCCGAACATGCTGACTTTCCGCCCGGCGGACGCGAACGAGACGGCCTACGCCGTAGTCGAAATGCTGCTTCACACGAAGGGACCGAGCGCGATACTGACGACGCGTCAAAACATCCCCGTGCTCTCCGGCGTGCGCCATGAGGGTGTCGCGAAGGGCGCTTACGTGATATACGAGCAGAAGACGCCAGGCGTCGCCGATGGCGATGTTATCATGTTTATCGCCACGGGCAGCGAGGTTGCGCTTTGCATAGACGCCGCCAAGCGCCTTGCCGAGGAGGGACGCTCAGTGCGCGTCGTGTCGATGCCGTCGATCGAGCTCTTCCTCCAGCAGAAAGACGAATACCGCGGCGAGGTAATGCCCGAGACGATGACCAAGCGCGTGATCGTCGAGGCGGGGTCCCGCTTCGGATGGGATCGCTTCCGCATGGACTTCAAGAAGACGAGATTCGTCACTCTCGACCATTTCGGCGCCAGCGCCCCCTACAAGGTGCTCGCGAAGGAGTTCGGCTTCACCGCCGAGAACGTGTACGCTGTCGCCAAAACGATAGTGTGAACTTCCACAAACCAGACAAACCGCAAAAATGAACACGAAAGCTAAAGGACGTGAGGGCGGCTACAATTGCGTAGTCTGCATCAAACAGGTTCCGGATACAAAGAAGGTGACCGGCGAGGCCATGAAGGCCGACGGCACGATCAACCGTGCGGCGCTTCCCGCGATTTTCAATCCGGAAGACAGAAACGCACTTGAGGCGGCGCTTCGCGTAAAGGAAATGTACGGCGGAACCGTCACCGCAATCGCGATGGGTCTGCCAGCAGCCTGCGCGATTTTGCGCGAGGCGCTCATGTGCGGCGCCGACAAGGCGTATCTCGTGACCGACCGCAAGGCTGCGGGATCCGATACTCTCGCGACGAGCTATATCCTCTCGTGCGCGGTCAGAAAGTTCAACCCCGATCTAGTGTTCTGCGGCCGCCAGGCGATCGACGGCGACACGGCCCAGACGGGTCCGCAGATAGCCGAAAAGCTTGATTTCGCGGCGATTACCTATCTTGAGGACATCGAGATGGACGGCGACTTCGCCATTGCGACCCGCGATATCGGCACCGGCGTGGAGAAAGACCGCGTAAAGCTGCCTGCTCTCTTCACCGTCACCGAGAAGTTCGGCGAGCTTCGTCCATACGAGGTCAGGCGCGTGATGAAGTACAAGAAGGCCAAGGCTCCCGTCGAGAACGGCGGCGTCGCGCTTGAGGGCGATTTCGCCATCGGGCAGCTTTCGTGCGACGATATCGGCGCCGAGGCCGACCGTTGCGGCTTCGCGGGCAGCCCGACGAACGTCAACAAGATCGTATCGGTCGTTCTCGCGGGCGGCGACTACAAAGAAGTCGCGGCGACTGATGAAGGGGTCAAGGCTCTTGTCGACGAACTTGTCGCGGACCACACGATTGGCTAAAGCCAAAGAAAGGCAATTTATGGCAATTGACAGGACAAAAGGCGAAGTCTGGGTCTTCGCAGAGCAGGAAGAAGGCAAGCTGAGCGATGTTCCGCGCGAACTGCTCGGCAAGGGTCGCGAGCTGGCCGACAGGCTCGGCGTCAGGCTCGGGGCGGTTCTCATCGGCGGCGAAGGCGTCGCCGGGAGCCTCGCGGCGCAGCTTTTCGAGGCCGGCGCTGACGTGCTGCACGTCATCGAAGACGCCAGGCTTGAGGTGTTCCGCGGCAAGGCCTACCGCCACGCGTTTGTCGAGCTCATCAAGGAGTGCTCGCCGCAGATCGTGATCTTCGGCGCCACCCACATGGGCCGCGATCTCGCGCCGGCCGTGGCTTCGGCCCTCAAGTGCGGGCTTACCGCAGACTGCACCGATTTGCAGATCGGCGACTACACCGACAAGAAGTGCACGTGCGAAGACGGCAGCGCGAAGGTCGTGAAGGACGTCCTTCTTCAGATTCGCCCCGCTTTCGGCGGCAACATCATCGCGACGATCGTCAACCCCTACAACTGGCCGCAGATGGCCACGGTCCGCGAAGGCGTCATGAAGCCGCTCGACCCCCAGCCCGGCAGGACGGGCGAGGTCGTGCGCCACGAGTCGCATCTCGACGGCGTCGAAATACCCGTCGAAGTGCTTGAGATCGTGCGCCGCCATTCGTCCATAAACCTGAAGGGCGCGAGAATCATCGTGGCCGGCGGCGCTGGCGTGGGCTCGAAGGAGAATTTTAAGCTTCTCCACGACCTTGCGGACGCTTTGGGCGGCGCCGTGGGCGGCAGCCGCGCGGCTGTGGACCTCGGCTATTGCGAGCACGAGCGCCAGATCGGCCAGACGGGCGTCACCGTCCGCCCCGCGCTTTTCATAAGCTGCGGCATTTCGGGCGCGGTGCAGCATCTCGCCGGTATGCAGGATTCGGCGAAGATCATCGCCATCAACACCGACAAGGATGCGCCGATCTTCAAGGTCGCGCATTACGGAATCGTCGGCGACCTCAATGTCGTCATCCCCAAAATGATCAAGGCCATCAAGCAGAAGGGCTAAGCAATGAGCAATTTCTACAGAGACAATTCCGATATCGAAAAGACGATCGACGCGCTCGATCTGAGCGAAGTCGCAGAACTCTGCGAAGAGGGCTTCCGCTTCGCCAAGGAGTACGATTTCGCCCCTGCTGACGCGGCGGACGCGATCGACAACTACAAGCGTGCGCTCGACGTGTGCGGCGACATCTCCGGCAACAGAATCGCGCCTACCGCCGAGGAGACCGACAAGGTCGGCAACATCCTCAACGAAGACGGCACGGTGACTTATGCGCCTGGAATCGCCCTCGCCATCAAGCTTTTCGGCAAGAGTGGGCTTTCCGGCGCCACGATACCCTACTATCTTGGCGGACTCAACATGCCGTGTGTCGTGCTCACTGCGTGCAACGATATCGTCAGCCGCGCCGATGCGTCGCTGATGAACATATTCGGTCTCCAGGGCATCGCCGAGACGATCAACCAGTTCGCCAGCGAAGAGATCAAGAAGGAATATGTGCCGAAACTCTGCAACGGCACGTATACTGGCGCGATGGTCCTGACCGAGCCCGACGCAGGCTCCGACCTTCAAAGCGTGAAGACTTCGGCCTATCAGGACGAAAACGGCAATTGGTTCGTCAACGGCGTGAAGCGCTTCATCACGAACGGCTGCGGTGACGTGCTGCTCGTGCTGGCCCGCACCGAGCCTGAGTTCAGTGACGGACGCGGCTTGAGCTGCCTTCTCGTCGAGAAATGTCCCCAGGTCAAGGTTCGCCGTCTCGAGCACAAGCTCGGCATCAACGGTTCGCCGACCTGCGAGCTCGTCTTCAACAATGCGCCCGCGAAGCTCATCGGCCAGCGCAAGCGCGGCCTCATCACATACGTCATGTCGCTGATGAACGGTGCGCGCGTCGGCATTTCGGCGCAGGGAACGGGCATAGCCGAGGCCGCCTACCGCGCGGCACGCGATTATGCCGCCAGCCGCAAGCAGTTCGGCGTCACTATCGACAGCTTCCCCGCGCTTCGCGAGCTCCTGAGCGAGATGTCGGTCGAACTTCAGGCTTCGCGCCTCTTGGCCTACTATTCGTCGAAGTGCGTCGATCTCGAAATGGGGCTCACGAAGAAGTTCGATTCCCTCAAGGGCTCGCCCGAGGCGCAGAATGTGCGCAAGCGCATGAAGACATACGCCGCGTTCAACAAGATGCTCACGCCGATGGCGAAGTACTACGCGTCCGAATTGTCGATGCGCGCTTCGAACGGGGCGGTCGCCGTGTTGGGCGGGTCGGGCTACATGAAGGATTATCCCGTCGAGCGCTATCTGCGCGACGCGCGCATAACGACGATTTACGAGGGTACTTCCCAGCTCCAGGTCGTCGCGGCCATCGCCGGCGTAATGGCGGGGCTCTACAGGGATGTCGTCGCCGACGTGCTCGAGGGCGTCACGCTCGACGCCAATCTCGCGTCGGCCAAGGCCGAGATCGACGCTCTTCTCGACGATGTCGACAGCGCCGTCGCGTATGTCAAGGACCATCCTGAAGGCAAGCTCTACCACGATCTCCACGCCAGACAGCTCGTCGACGGCGCCATCACCGCCATCATGGCGGCGCTGCTCGTGCGCTTTGCCGCGAAATACGCCGAGAAGGCTCCTGCGCTGGACTATTGGCTCAAGACCAAGTTCACCACGGTGCGCGCCGAACTCCAGAAGGCGAAGAGCGGATTCATTGCGTCCGTCACCGACTTCGAAAAGCTGGCGCCCGCGGTGCCTGCCGCCGACTGAGGGCGATGGGCGATTTCGTCCATCTCCATCTGCACACGACATACTCGCTGCTTGACGGGCAATGCCAGATAAATCCTCTGGTTGCGCGCGCCAGGCGGTGGGGAATGCCCGCCTTGGCCGTGACGGATCACGGCAATCTTTTCGCGCTCAAGGCGTTTTACGACGCGTGCCGCTCGAAGAAGAAGGAGTTCGCCGAGCTGCCGCCGATAAAGCCGATTCTGGGCTGCGAGGCGTATGTCACGTCGACAGGCGACTACAGAACGCGCGACAAGAACGAACGGCGCTATCATCTGTGCCTCCATGCAAAGAACAAGACGGGCTACGGCAATCTAGTAAGGCTCATTTCGGAAGCGCACATCAACGGCTTCTACAACCGTCCCCGTATAGACGCGACGCTTCTCGAAAAATACCATGAAGGGCTTCACTGCTCGTCGGCCTGCATAGCCGGCGAGGTCGCGCACGCGATCGACACCGATCGCATGGCAGAGGCTGAACGCGTGGCGAAGTGGTACAAGGAGCTTTTCGGCGACGACTATTCGCTCGAAGTGATGCTCCACAAGTCCGTAAAGGCCGGCGACGAAATTCCGCTTGGCGCCAGGCGCGAGTTCGCCGACCTCTATCAGCGCCAGCTGAAGGTGGTCAAGGGTATGCTCGAGCTCGGCCGTAAGCTCGGCATTCGCGTAATCGCGACGAATGACGTGCATTTCCTGGACAAGGAGGATGACGATTCGCACGATGTGCTGCTCGCGCTTTCGTCCGGGGCGAAGATGTCCGACGAAAAGCGGCTCATATACACTGGGCAGGAATATTTCAAGACCGAAGACGAAATGCGCGAGCTTTTCGCCGAGAATCCCGAACTTCTGACCGCGACGCGGGAAGTCGCCGAGCGCGTGGAGGAGTTCAAGCTCGACTCCGATCCGATCATGCCGAAGTTTGCGATTCCTCCAGAATTCGGCAATGAAGAGGATATCCGCGCCAAATACGACGAGGATACCCTCAGAGGGATGTATCCCGAAAACCGTATGGAGAAGCTTGGCGGATACGACAAGGTGGTGCGAATACAGTTCGAGGCCGAGTATCTCGCGTCTCTCGTCTGGGCCGGCGCCAAGCGCAGATGGGGCGAGGATTTGCCGAAAGACACCGTAGAGCGCGTCCAGTTCGAGCTTGATACGATTCGCACCATGGGATTTCCCGGCTACTTTCTCATTGTGCATGATTATATCGCCGCCGCCCGCCGTCTAGGCGTGTGGGTAGGGCCCGGCCGCGGCTCCGCGGCGGGTTCGGCCGTGGCGTACGCGCTGGGAATCACCAATGTGGACCCGCTCAAGTACGATCTGCTGTTCGAGCGGTTCCTCAACCCCGACCGCATATCGATGCCCGATATAGATGTCGACTTCGACGACTCGGGGCGCGAGCGCGTTCTCGACTATGTTACGCGAAAGTACGGCGCGGACCATGTCGCGCACATCGTCACGTTCGGACAGATGGCGGCCAAATCGGCCATCAAAGATGTCGGCCGCGTGATGGACTATCCTCTGCGCGACACGAACAGGCTCGCCGGCTTCGTGCCGAACGTACCGAAGATCACGTTCAAGAAGGCGCGTGCGCAGTCGCCTGAACTCGATGCGGCGTTCGAATCTTCCGACCCCGTAGTGCACAAATTGCTTGAACGCGCCGCACGGCTGGAGGGCTCTATACGCCAGCCCGGCGTTCACGCTTGCGGCGTCATCATTTCGCGCGATCCGCTTATCGAAACGCTGCCCGTGATGCCGACGCCCGAAAAGGGCGGCAAAAAGAAGAGTCCGGACTCCGCGGACGGTTCGCAGGAGGCGAAACTGCTCACGACGCAGTATGACGGACATTTCGTCGAGCCTGTCGGGCTTCTCAAGATGGACTTTCTCGGCCTCAAGACCCTGACGGTCGAAAAGGAGTGCGTCGCGCTTCTGAAGGAACGCGGAATTGAGCTTGACCCCGACAAAATACCCGACGACGACAAGCGCACGTACGAGCTCTTCGGCCGGGGCGAGACCACGGGGCTGTTCCAGTTCGAGTCGGACGGCATGAAGAAATGGCTCAAGGCGCTGCAGCCCGAAAGGCTGACCGATCTTGTGGCGATGAATGCCTTGTACCGACCCGGCCCGATGGAATACATTCCGCGCTTCGTCGCCAGAAAGCAGGGCGACGAGCCGGTGACATACGACCACCCCCTGATGGAGAAAGACCTCAAGGACACGTACGGGGTCACTGTCTATCAGGAACAGGTCATGCTTCTTTCGCGCCGCCTGGCTGGTTTTTCGCGCGGCGATTCCGACAAGCTCCGCAAGGCCATGGGCAAGAAACTCATGGACATAATGAACGAGCTCAAGTCGAAGTTCGTCAAGGGCTGTCTCGCCAATCCCGAGTTCAGAATCGGCAAGTGGGCCGACGAAGCCGAGGCACTCAAGCTGATAGACAAGATCTGGAACGACTGGGAGGCTTTCGCGTCATACGCCTTCAACAAATCACACGCCGTCTGCTACGCATGGGTCGCCTATCAGACCGGCTACATGAAAGCCCACTATCCTGCGGAATTCATGTGCGCCCAGATTTCGTCGGAAATCGGCAACTTCGACAAGCTGCCCGGCTTTGTCGCCGAAGCTCAGGAAATGGGCCTCGCGCTGCAGTTGCCCGATGTGAACGAGTCGGGCTCGCGTTTCGTGCCGACTTCAGATTCGAAGGGCATAAGGTATGGGCTCGGCGGCATAAAAGGGGTCGGCGAGATGGCGGCCGATTCGATAATAGCCGAACGCAGAGCCAACGGCCCCTACAAGGGATTCATCGATTTCTGCATGCGCCTTGCGGGGTCGAACGCGATAAACAAGCGCGTCCTGGAGAATCTCGCCAAGACGGGAGCGTTTTCTTCACTGGAACCGAACCGCGCCAAAATATTCTGCAATATAGAATTTGCGCTGAAGAAGGCCCAACAGCGTGCGAAGGAGAAGCTCAGCGTCCAGGCGAACTTCTTCGACGTGATGTCCGGCGGCGAAGAGACTGTGAGCGACGACGAGCTAAAGGATTGCGCGCCGTTTGCCCCGGCCGAAGATCTGAAGAACGAACTTGAACTTCTCGGCGTATATGTCTCCGGGCATCCGTTGCAATCTTGCCATCGCCTCATCGCCGAAGTTTCGCAGGCGCGGTTGAGAACCCGTCCCGAAAGCGCTCAGGAAGACGAATTGTCTTTTGTGCCTTTCAACTTGGACAAGATCGCCAAGAACGCGCAGGATGACGACGCCAGCTCCGAAGAAGCGGCTGTCGACGAGGCTGTCGACGACGCCGTGCCGCAGGAGACGGACGATGAAAGCGGCGACGGCAAGAAGAGCGGTTTGCCGGCCATCGACGAACTTCTGCTGAAGACGAAGAGCGACGATTGGCTCTTGAAGGGGCTTGCCCGCAATATCGTAAAGGCCAAGGGAGAAGTCCAGTGGAGCGACAAGCACGCTTTCGACAAGGCCGTCTCGTCCGAGCGGACCAAGCTGAAAAAGCGCTTTGAAAAGAAGGAGCTCGACGCGCTGCTCCTAAAGAAGCTCGACGTGCGGGTCGCTGCGATACTGAGCAGCTGTTCGGTCAAGATGCCCAAGCCGCGTCCCGACGGCAGCGTCGGGCAGAAGTGGGCGATTCTTTCGCTTGAAGACGGTCTCGGCCAGGCGGAGGCCATGGCTTACGCAAAAACGTGGGAGGCCTCTTCGACGATTGAAAACCATGTCGATCAGCTTGTGATTGTCTTCGGCGAGATATCGCACCGCGTCAATTACCAGAAGGAAGACGCCTCGAAAGAGAATCCGTCTGTCGGCGACATATCGTTTCAGGTCAAGGAGGTCTATCCTCTCGAATCGGCATTGCCCGAAATCTCGGACGGCCTGCGCCTTGCGTTGCAGTATGACGACCCCCTACTGTACGAAAAGGTTTCCCAAATAAGGGCAATCGCCAACAAATGCCCCGGCAAGCTGCCTGTCAAGCTTGATATTGCCTACGGCAACGGCACTGTCGTCACCGTAGATCTTGGCGCTTCGGGACGCATCGCCTGCACGATCGACTCGCTTTCGGAGCTCGTCAAGGTGGTGCCGCAGAGCGAGATGTCGTTTTCCGTCGATGGTACAATGAGTCTGGCGGCCGATTCCAGATCTATTTGAGAAGCGTAAAGCGCGTTTTGTCGGCAGCTATGGTGCCGTTTTTCACGAGTTTGCCGATTTCGGATGACAGCGCGCAGCGGTCCACGCAAAGGTAATCGGCGAGCGCTTGCCGGTTGAACGGTATGTCGAACTCGTTGCTCTCGCATTCGTCCGCCATGCACTCGAGATAGGCCAGCAGGCGTCCGGATATCGTGCGTCGCGACAGTATGCCGATCTTGTCGTTCAGGTCCAGCGTTTTGCAGGCGAGGATGACCGTAAGATTGCGCATCAACCTTATGTGAAACGCGCAGGCCTTGTCGCACGGTGAAAGGATTTTCGCAGATTTCATCACAAGTATCTTGCTTGGCGATTCGGCTTCCACCGAGACCGCAAAACTGTGGCGCGAAATCGATTGGGCGGCGGCGACGATCTCGGTCGGGGCGACATGCTTGATTATCGACCTTCTGCCATCCCTGTCGTACA
>ONWT01000050.1 GCA_900321575.1 uncultured Lentisphaerota bacterium
AAAATACAGAAATCTGAAAAACACCTTGCCTTTGGGAATTTCGCACAGCATCACAGCCAATATCACCGGCGTGACGAACCCGAGAGCCAATGTTATGCCGACATATTCAAAAGTACGCAGCCAAGACAGCCAGAACCCAGGATCGGTCGAAATGCGGATAAAATTATCCAACCCCGCCCATTTCGCTGCGCCGACGATATGATATTCCTGAAACGCCATGAACGCACCGCGCAAAAGAGGATAGTAGCTCCACACCAAGATCGAAACTACGGCCGGGGCGAGAAAGAGCCATGGCGCCAGCACGGCGCTGCGGCCGCGGGATGATGCCGAACAATTCCCAGGCTCTGCGGCGGCAGGCGTCTTTGACTTTGGAGTGTCGCCCTTCATCGCAAGATACAGCGCGACAATGATGCAAGCTGCCATAACGCCTATAATGATACGCGCATACGGGCGGGCACGGTCGATCCGCGACTTGTCGCTGTCGAACATCAGCCCGCGGTTCGCATCCTCTGTTATCGACGCCAATGCAGCGCGGCAATCCATCGTACGCCCGGCATCAGAAAGCATCAGGCCCAGAAATCGCCTTTGCACGAGATCGCTCGCGGCTTGCCAAAAGCCGACCCACGGCTCTGTCACGGCCTTGACGCGCCCTTCCGCAAGATCGGCGTACATCGTCTTGACACCATCTGGCAAGGCGTCCGCCTCACTGTCAAACCCAAGCCTGCGCAGATCGGAAGGTTTGCACCATATCGCCCGCCCTTCCGCAACATTGCGCCGCACCTCCTCGTCGGCTATTTCGGTCGAAGCCAGAGCGCAGAGACATCTGTATACCGCATCGCGATCTTCTTTCGCACGCCGCGATACCGATTCGCTCATCGCATAAAAATGGCGATGTGCCTGGAGAACCCTCACTCCGCCTACATCTGCCGCGGGAAACGGCATAAGACCGATTTCGTCCAACGGAAAGGCCAGCGTTTCCGTTAGGCGGCGCACGAGATCTTCGCCGCCGAACACTGCCGCAATCTCGCCGTCGGCAAAAAGCTGGCCCACTTCGTCGGCCGCAGTCAAAGTCGGCAATCCTCGAACAACATCCAACTTGACGAGCGACTGCAGAAATTCTGCCGCAGCGACCGCAGGCTCTGAATCGAAGCACGACTCGTAAGAACCATCGTCCTTTTCTCTGATCACATCGCCGCCAGCCGACTGGACCCAAGGCAGAAACCCCCAAGGCCGATTCTCTATGGCGAACGCGCGCCGACCAGGACGGGTCAATTTGACGCACCACTCGCGGAATTCGCCCCACGTCTTCGGCGGATTCTCCGGATCCAACCCTGCCGCGCGAACGAAATCCTTGCGGTAGACGATACCGTAGTATGCTGTACCTGGCGTAGGCAAGGCCCATACATGGCCATCGAAAGTCCTGACCGCGTCCCACAAATCTGCAGGGGGCGCAGGCGAAAGCCATTCGTCCAAAGGATACACAAACCCCTGGGCGACATCGTGCCGCAATATATGGAACCACGCCTTGTAAATATCGGGCGCGGTTCCGCCGGCAAGCGCAAGCATGAAGGTGGAGCGTCCGCCCGCGCCAGGCAGAGTGAGCCCGCCCCATTTCACGGGCGAAATATCGCCGTCTCGCCTGGCCAGATCCAAAATAGCCCTTGTTTCGGGATATTCAGGGTGGCTTGGATCGTATGAAAAAAGAAAGCTGACTTCCGTATTCGCGAAAGCCAGCATGGGTGCCAGCGCGAAGATCGCGGCCAGACGCTTCATCAGCCCAAAACGTCCGTTACCATTCCACGCGATATCTTGCGCGTTTTTGCTTCGCCGACAAGCGTCTGCAGTATGACAAGCGCAAAAAGCATCGCCGAACCGGGAGCCTGTCCGGTAATGAGATTTCCGTCGGCCACGACCGGTACATTTACGTACGAACGGTCGAGCTCGAGCATCATACTGGGGTAGCACGTCATATGGCAGCCTTCTTCCGCCACGCCGGCTTCGACCAGCACGACGGGAGCCGCACATATCGCACAAATGAGGCGTCTTTCTTCATTCTGGCGCCTCAAACGCACGATGAGGGGCTCGCAATGGCGCAGATTCTCGGTACCCTCGCCGCCGCCGGGCAGGACTATCGCATCATATTCGTCGCCGGAGACATCCCGGAAAAGGGCATCCGCCTTGACTGCAATGCCGTGGGCGCTCTCCACTTCGACGGAATCCGATATCGAGGCCGTCACGACCTCGACACCGCCGCGGCGGAGAACATCCACTACCGTTACGGCCTCGATGTCTTCAAAGCCTTTTGCGAGAGGAACCAGAACTTTTGCCATGCGCACAATCCCCTTCTCAAGCGGCTACTCAACCAACGTTGCGGGCCTCGTTGCACTTCATCTTGCGGCCGAGAATCTCCTTGTCGTTGAGAGCGGCCACAGCGGCGTCAGCCTCGTCGCGATTGGGCATATGCACGAAACCGAAGCCCTTGGACTTGTTGTTGTAGCGGTTCGTTATCACACGGGCCGAATTGACGGTGCCGTAAGCCTCGAATTCTTTGCGGAGCTGGTCGTCGGTGAGATCGTAGCTCAAGTTACCGACATATATCTCGATCGAACCGTCGGCTGGCGCGGGATGGCGGCTTGCCGGTTTTTCGGCGCGCGGCTTGGTGTCGCCCTTCTTGCCGCCGCAGGCCTTGCCGGAACTCTTGCAGCAGGGGCGGACGAGACGGCATACCGCAAACGCGACCGCGACGCCTACAATGGCGCCAAACGCAACGAGTACGACAGCCTCACAGGTGTTGGTGGAAAAAAGGCCAAAGGCCTCACGTATGCATGCTAGTGTCATTTTACTTGCTCTTTCTCTTTATTCTTCATGCCTTATCGGCGTATTAACTGTTTCTGTAGTCTCCAAGCGATTTCATACGGCTTGGATGGCGCAGTTTTCTGAGGGCCTTCGCCTCGATCTGGCGAATTCGCTCACGGGTCACATTGAAGAGGCGGCCAACCTCCTCAAGCGTTCGGGCGCAACCGTCCGAAAGGCCGAAGCGGAATTCCACCACTTGGCGCTCGCGATCGGTCAACGTCTCCAATATCGCCTTCAACCTCTCTCTGAGCAAGTGCCCCTCGGTAACCTCGAAGGGATTCTCGCTCGACAAGTCGGGGATGAAATCGCCATAATGCGCATCGTCATTGTCGCCGACTTTGGACTGCAGCGATATCGGCTGCTGGGCCATCTTGCGGACAGCTCTCACCTGGTCGATGGGCAAGCCCATCTCCTCAGAAAGCTCTTGCTCGGTCGGCTCGCGGCCAAGGCTCTGCAGGAGCCTCTTTTGGATGCGCATCATCTTGTTTATAGTCTCGATCATGTGCACAGGTATGCGTATCGTCCTGGCCTGATCGGCTATCGCTCGCGTGGCGGCCTGGCGAATCCACCACGTGGCGTATGTCGAAAATTTGTAGCCGCGCTTGTATTCGAACTTCTCCACGGCCTTCATCAGGCCGGTATTGCCCTCTTGAATGAGGTCGAGGAAGCTGAGCCCGCGGTTCATGTATTTCTTGACAATCGATATGACAAGCCTGAGATTCGCCTCGACCATCTTGGTCCTGGCGATCTGGCCCTTCTTGAGGACCGTACGAAGCTCAAGGAAGGTATCCATGAACTCTTGCGGAGGCATGCCGAACAGCACCTCCAGGCTGGCCATCTTCTCGCGGTTCATCGCCATTTCGCGGTCGCGCTTCTTCGACGACTTCGTCGTCATAAGATCGGCTTGGCGTTTGACGCAGGCGCGATAGGGCAGATATATCTGCTCGTCGGCCTCCGCGACAAGCGTCTCGATGACCTTTTGCTTGAAGCTCATCGAATCGAAACACTCCTTCAGCGCATTGCGGGCGTTGGAAAGCGCCTTCTCGGCGCCGCGCACGGCGGTCGGCGAAGGATTTTTCTGCGCAATGGTGGACAAGTATTTTTCGCTGGCTTCGCGCAAGCGCTTCTCGACAATCTTCAGATTCTTGCGGAAACCGGGTATCAACACCATGTACGAGTCGCGATTGTCCTCGAACTTGTCGGTGACGATCCTGTCGAAGCGCTCGCTCTGGCCTTCGAGCTTGTCGAGCATCGCGGAATACATCGATGGCGCGAAAAGGAAACGGTTGAATTTATCGCGTATTCTGACCTCTGAATCTTCAATCGTCTGGCAGATGTCGATCTCTTCATCCCTGGAAAGCAGCTGAACCTGGCCCATTTGATGAAGATACATGCGGATGGGATCGTCGCTTATGTCAGCCCTGGTTTTCGTCTCGCTCGATTTGGCGTTCTTCGCCTCGATGTATTTCTTTACGTCTTCTTCGCGGATGACATGAACGCCGAGGGCCTCGAGTATTCTGAGATAGCGGTCGGACTGTATCGCATCGACGATATTCTGCGGCAGAATCTGATTCAGCTCCTCGTACGTCACATAGCCGCCGTTCATCTCGCTGCGGCGCTTGACGTCGTTTATCACATCATTGAGCTCAGTCTCGCGCAGAATGGACATCTCCTCCATCGAAGGCAATACCGCGTCGACATCGTCGGTCGCCTCGTCCGTTATGGCAAACGCCGGCAATGGCGGCATGTCATCAAGCGCCGCCTCGCCCTCTTCTTCCGACGCCTTGTTCTCTTGGCGCTCGACTTCGGCGGCCAGCGTATCGGCGTCTAGCGCAGCGGCCTCGGCCTCGACATCTTCTTCTGGCGGCATGTCGTCATCATCAAAGCCCTCCGAGAGGTTGTCGCCCGCCGCGCCCCTCTTGCCCGCCGCTTTGGAAGAAACTCTGGCCTTGGCAGGCTTCTTGCCTGCCTCGCTCAAAGACTTTTTAGGTTTTGCCATCTAATCGCTCCAGTCTACAATATACCCGACTGCATTTTGTCAAGTGTTCGCGTATTATAGCATATCACCGTTCGCCCGTCAACTTGGCCGGCCTAGATCCCGCACATCTTATCCAGAGGCGGTTCACTCTTCGCTGACGGATATCTTGTAGAAGCCCTTGTCGCCGGTCTGCTTTATGACGCCGAGGTACAGCTTTTCGCCAGTCGCCTGAACCTTTTCGCCAGTCGTCATATCGCCCAAATCATCACCCCAGCTTGCCTGATAGTACAGCCCA
>ONWT01000046.1 GCA_900321575.1 uncultured Lentisphaerota bacterium
CAGATTTTTGTGCAGCCTGCGTAGCAGGCGCTTTCGTGGTCGCGCGTAGCGCCAAACGAGTTTGAAAGCGGTTTAAGAAGTGCGAAGCAGCGTTAAGCGTTAGCGGTAGCCCAACCATCGGAGTTAAATTTCGTGCGTTTACTCTTGGACATGACGCGCAAAAACGGCAATACAAGAAAGCCCCAGATTTGGTATAATATATGCCAATGGAAAAGATTGCAGTATTGATGGGGGGTACTTCAAGCGAGCGCGAGGTCTCTCTCGTGAGCGGCAGAAATGTCGCCAATGCGCTTGCGTCGCTCGGCAAGTATGATGTGGTTCCCGTAGACCTCAAGTCCGACAGCCTCGAAGGCATGCCGGACGGTGTTTCGCGCGTCTATATCGCCCTTCACGGCGGCTGGGGAGAGAACGGCGGGGTGCAGGCGGCTCTGGACGCAAGAAAGATTCCCTACACAGGGCCAGGCGCGATGTCGTCCAAGGTGGCGATGGACAAGATAAAGACGAAGATGGTCCTCGAAATGAAAGGCGTGCCCACGGCTTCATGGTCGCTCGCCTCGCCCGGCACGGAATCGTCCCCGCTGCCGCTGCCGGTCGTCGTTAAGCCGCCGTGCGACGGCTCGTCTGTCGGCATCTCCAAGGTTTCGCGCGCCGAAGAATGGCAGGGCGCTCTCGACGCCGCACTCGCCGCGCAGGGCGGCAAGGGCGAGGTTCTCGTCGAGGAGTTCATCCCCGGCCGCGAAATGACGGTCGGCATCATTGATGGAGAGGCCTTGCCGGTGCTGGAGATCGTCGCCAAGGGCGGCTGGTACGGCTATGAAGAGAAATACAACTCCGACGAGACGCGATACCCCTTCTATGGCGAAGACAAGGCCGCGCTGATCGCGTCCTGTCCGCCCGAAAAGCTGCAGAAGATCGCGCTCGAGGCCTATGGCGCGCTGGGCTGCCGCGGCGTGGCGCGTGTCGATTTCAGGGTGTCGCCAATGGGCAGGTGCTACGTGCTGGAGCTCAATACTTCCCCAGGCTTCACCCCGCACTCGCTCGTGCCGAAAGCCGGAATGAAGACGGGGCTTTCGTTTGCGGGAGTGTGCGACAAGATACTCGACAGCGCGAGGTTCGGCTGAGATGAAGAAGAACAAGATCGAAAAAAACAACGGCATCAAAGGCTTCATGCTGCTGCTTGCCGCGATTCTGCCGCTTGGCGCGGCGGTCGGGCTTTTCATCGCCTATTCGCATCTGCGCGATCTCTGGCTCGAGCAGTGCGTCATCACCGACGCGGCGACGCAGGTGCAGATTTCGTCCGGCAAGCTTGTGCAGGCCGGCACGATCGCCGAAAAGTTCGGCCTTGTCAACGGTGCGAACATAGCGCTCATAGACTTTCCGGCGAAGCGGCAGGAGATGCTCGCGAAATATCCGGCGATCAGGGACATGTCGATCGAAACGATCATGCCTAACAAGGTAAACATCTCCATAATCGAGCGCGAACCGGTCGTAAGAATGAACATTCGCGGACAGAAAGGCGACACGGGGCGGGTCGCCGACACCGATGGCGTGGTCTTCCAGTGCCGGCGAGGGACGGGGCTTCTGCCGATAGTGCGCGAGCCGCAAATGCCGGGCACGGCGGTCGGCTCTAAGCTGTCGGGCCGCGCACTCGCCGCGCTGAGGCTCGTCGAAACGTGCCGCAGGCCCGATTTGCAGGAGTTGGGCATTCTGGAGGTCGACACTTCGAAAGAGGATTTTCTCTGCGCAACATTGAGCGACTATTCGAAGGCGAAGATAGCGTGGAGCGGGATGGACGATCCGGACGCGTCGCAGAACGCCGATCTGCTCGCCACGCTCACCAATCTGCGCGACGCCATAAAAAGCAATGTCGGCACGGGCGTGACCACGTGGAACGCCACCTCGACAGAATTCATCTACGCCGACACTAAGGAGAAGATACAATGAGCGACATTTACGCCGCTATCGAAATCGGCACGACGCGAACCCTGCTAGCGGTCGGCGAAGAGAACCCCAACGGACGGCTGACCGTCACGTGCCACGCCGAGATTCCGTCCACAGGCGTGAGGAAAAGCCAGATTCTCGACATAAACCAGGCGACGCAGTCCATCAAAGGCGTGCTGCACTCGATCGAAAAGAAGCAGGCGGAGTCAGGTACGGACATAACGATCGGCAACGCCTTTCTCGTGGTCTCGGGCCAGCACATACGGGCGGACAGCTTTTCGCGTCCCGTGCCGGTCGACGGGCGCGTCACCGACGACGACATAAACGAGGTCGTCGAGCAGTCCAGGATGATGGGGCTGGCGAAAGACCGCGAACTGCTCGATATCGTCGAACAGGACTACTGCCTCGACAGCCTCAGCGGAATCGCCGCGCCCAAAGGGATGGCCGGCAGAATGCTCAAGCTGAACACCCTTCACATCCACGCCGACAGAAACCGCATCGACGACGCCAGAACGGCGGCGAACGGCGCGCGGCTCGAAATTCGCGAACCACTTTTCGCGGCCACATGCGCCGCCGAAGCCGTTCTCGAAGAGCACGAGCGCAAAAACGGCGTGCTTGTAGTCGATCTCGGCGGAGGCTCCACGAGCTATGCGGCGTATTCCGACGGCTATCTCGTCACGACAGGCGTAATCGGCGTGGGCGGCGACCATGTGACGAACGATATCGCGCATGCCTTCCAGACGACCCAATCCCAGGCCGAGGCGCTGAAGACAAACGAAGCGGCCGCGGTCATCGGCAAGACAGACGCCGAAAACGGGCGGGTGAAGATTCAGGGCTCGTCGGCCCTCATGGACTCCCGCACGATTTCGCGCCGCGCGCTCGATACCGTAGTGAACGCGAGATTGAGGGAACTCTTTTCCATAATAAGGGACACCCTCGAAAGCCAGGACCTTCTCCACCGCCTTCACGCAGGAATCGTCCTTACAGGCGGCGGCTCGGCCATGCGCGAGATAACCACGCTTGTGCAGCGCGAAATGGGGACGAATGTCAGGATCGGCCGCCCGACGGGCATAGACGGACTTGAAAACGAACCGAACCCCGCGTCGTTCGCGGCCATTGCAGGCGCCCTGATATACGCCTGCCACACCAATGCGCCGAAACCGCTGTTCGGTCTCGACAAACTATTCGGAGGCTTCTTCAAATGAACGAATGCACCTCTAGCATGCTTTTGATCGGCATCGGCTCTTCAGGCTGCTCCATAGCGCACAAAATCGCCTCGTCGTTCGAGGGCGGCATACGCCATGTCTTGGCCGACACCGACGCGAGATCGGGCGAGGGCGGCGAGCCATTCGTGCTTATCGGCGGCGACCGCCTCGGCGGCAACGGCGCGGGGGGCGACATGGTGGCGGCGAGACTCGCGGCCGAAGATTCGATCGGTTCACTCGACACGCTGCTCGAAGGCGTGAGGCTCGCGGTGATCGTGACGGCCCTCGGCGGCGGCACGGGCAGCGGCGCCACCCTTGAAGCCGTGAAGCGGCTGCGCGAACACGGCATACCGAGTTGCGTCTTCGCGACCACTCCGTTCGCCTTCGAGGGCGAAGACCGCCAGCGCAACGCGCGAGGGGTGATGACGATGATCGAAGAGTCCGCCAATGCGTGCTTCTTCATGCAGCTCGACAAGCTTGTGGGCGACGCCGACCAGCAAATGGGCGGCGCGATGCGCAAGGCGATAGAGACGGTGTCCGCCGGAGTGACGCTTTTCTGGAACCTTGTCGCCAAGCCTGGCTACATCAAGCTCGACACCGAACGAATACGCCATATCATAGCCGGTTCCGGCAGAGGACGTTTCGCGACAATCACCGTCGAAGGCGAAGACCGCGCGCAGAAGGCCGTCGAAGAGCTTTGCAAGGCGCCCCTTCTGCTGACGGCTTCCGGTCCCGTGCGGGCGATGCTTTGCGGCGTTCTCGCCGGTGACGACCTGAGGCTCGCCGAAATCGGACTGATCGCTGATGAACTGCACAGGTTTTTCGGCGAACAGGCCTCGTTCTCGCTGGCCACGGTAAACGACGAAGCCACCTTCTCGGGGCGGCTAGCGGTAGTGCTGATGCTGTTCGAGTCGGACGCACGCGACGCTGACGGCGATGAAGAGAGCGACGAAACCGGCAAGGCCAGCGACGCCGCGCGACGCCGCCGCAAACAGAAAGCGATATTGGGAACAGCTCCGACGGGACGGGGAAGGTTCAACAACTCCGAGTCCACGATATGGAACGGCGAGGATCTGGACGTACCGACATTCGTAAGAAGGAACATCAACCTTGATTTCTGACCGCGACGGGCATATACGGGTATTGCCTCTCCATGTGGCGAACAAAATCGCCGCTGGCGAGGTAGTCGAGCGCCCTGCCTCGGTCGCCAAGGAACTGGTCGAAAACGCCATCGACGCGGGCGCGAAGAAGATTTCGATATCCATCGTGCAGGGTGGGCGAAAGCTTGTGGCCGTCCAGGACGACGGTTGCGGAATGAGCAGGGAGGATGCTGTGCTTTCGCTCGAACGGCAGGCCACGTCGAAAATACGCGATGTAGGCGACATCGAGCAGATAGATACGCTCGGCTTCCGCGGCGAGGCGATTCCGTCCATAGCGGCGGTATCGCGCTTCACGCTTACGACACGCCGCCACGACAGCGACGAGGGCACGCGAATACAGGTCAATGCGGGCAACCTCGCCGAAGTTTGCGTCGCCGGCTGTCCGCCGGGCACCATAGTTGAAGTTCGGGACCTGTTCTGCAACGTCCCTGCGCGGCGAAAGTTTCTCAAGGCGTTCGCGACCGAAGAAAACCACGTCAAGCAGATCTTCACCGTGCACGCTTTGGCCCATCCGGATATCGGCTTCTCCCTCAGCGTGGACGGACGCGAACTCTATCGTCTGGCCCCTGCCGCAGACGCCGCCGAACGCATACGCGAATTGCTCGGGGCGGATGCGGCCGACAATATGCTGCCGATCTCTTTCGATGGCGCAGTCAAGGTATCCGGCTTCATCGAAAGGCCCAACCTGTCCACCCCGACACGCCGCGACCAGTACATATTCGTCAACGGCCGGCCGGCAAGCGCGCCTTCGATCGCATACGCCATAAAAGAGGCCTTCCCGAAGCGGCAGGCGGACACGAAACCCGCAGCGGTCATTTTCTTGCGCGTCCCGCCGGATCAGGTCGACGTGAACGTCCACCCCACCAAGCGCGAAGTAAGATTCAGGGACAACACATCCGTCAAGAACGCCTTGGCGACAGCC
The DNA here is from genome assembly GCA_900321575.1 of uncultured Lentisphaerota bacterium. Taxonomy (GTDB): domain Bacteria; phylum Verrucomicrobiota; class Kiritimatiellia; order RFP12; family UBA1067; genus UBA1067. The sequence continues at coordinate 5,229 of ONWT01000046.1, forward strand.
ATAGGCAACGCTCTCGCAAGCGGGCTGTCCGCTTTGCCCGCGAAGGAGCAGCAGCCCGGCCAGGCCGCGCCTATGGCGCAAAAGGCTTTTGCGGCCCGCGAAACCACGCCGCCAAAGGCCGCGCCAACTGCGATGGAATACGCGGCGCCGCCACAAAAGCGGCCGGAAACGCCGCCTCTGCCCGAACCGGCCGCAGTCGCGGTGGACCTGCCTCTGGCTGCGGCGGAGAACGATTCGCGCGCGAAGCCGTGGGCGTGGTTCCACTACTTGGCGACCACGGCCTCTGGCTATCTGCTGATCGAGACCGACGCGGGAGTCGTGACGATAAACCCCCATGCCGCGCGCGAGCGTATCGCGTTCGAGCAGCTGAAGGTCAAAGGCGTTTCGCAAAGCCTTCTCATACCCGAGACGGTGCAGCTTTCGCCGCCGGATTTCGCCCGCCTCAACTCGGCTTTGCCTATAGTCGAGTCTATGGGCTTCAAGCTTGAGCCGTTTGGCCGCGACACATTCAAGATAGAAGCGATACCCCAACTGATCGACGGGCTGTCCCCCACCGCCGTGATCACGACAATCGCAAAAGATCTTGCCGATGGCGCGACCCGGCGAATCGGCGAGCGATGGCGCGAGAATCTTGTGGCCAAATCGGTCGCGAAATCGTTTGCCGGAATGTCTCTCACGCTTACGGAAGAAGGCGCCACAAGGCTCGTAGAGGAACTCGCCTCCTGCACGATGCCTTACGTTTGTCCACGCGGCAAGCCAACGATGATCTTCACCTCCACGCGAGAGCTGAACCGCAAATTCGCCAAAGACTGATCTGGCGCAATCTGTCCGCCGGCGTCATCGGAGGCTTTGAGAGTTCCTTTACCCGATCGACGACGAAACCTTGAAGACGGCCATGAGAATCGCGACCGCCACAAAGCCCACGGCGATCGCTATGGCGACGATCAGAATAGGCTCGAGAGCGTTCGTGAACGCCGTTATGTTGCGATCCATATCTTTCTGGTAGCGCCGGCCTATATGCTCGAGCGAGCCTGCCATGTCGCCAGCCTGTTCGCCTACGGCAAGCATATCCGTCATCAGCCTCGGGAAAGCGCCCGATGACGCCAGCGGACCCGAAATGCTCGTTCCGTCGGCAACGCGTTTTCTCGCCGTAGAGAGTGCGGCGGCGATCACCGCGTTGCCGCAAGTCTCTTCGGCTATCTTGAGCGCTTGCAGCACATTGACGCCGTTCACGAGCAATGTCTTCAAAGTGTAGGCCAAAGACGCGTATGCGCCACACGCGACGATACCCTTCACAAGCGGCATTTTAAGCTTCCAGCCATCGATCTTCAACCGTCCCGAAGGCGTTTTGCGCCACTTGTTGAACCAAAGCGCAAACACGGCCGCGCCAATGGCCATCAGCCAGCCGTAATGTATCAGCCCGTTGCTCATGCCGATCAATATCTGGGTGGGTAACGGCAGCGAAGCGCCCATGCTGTCGAACACCTTCTGGAACTGCGGTATTATCCACACGAGCGCGCCGATCATGGCCAAGACGCCGAAACAAAGCACGATCACCGGATAGCTGAGCGCACTCTTGATCTTGCCGCGCATGTTGTCGTAGCGCTCGTAATGGTCTACCAGGCGCCTCAACACCTCGACCATCGCCCCCGAAGCCTCTCCCGCGCGGATCATGTTGGCGTAAAGCGGCTCGAACGTCTTTGGGTGATGTGCGCACGCATCGGAGAAATTCTCGCCGCGCACGATTCTGTCGCAGAGATCTTGGCAGACATAGCGCTGGGCGCTGTTCTCCTCGCCTTGTCCGGCAAGCGCCTTGAGGGCCTGCCCCAAAGTCATTCCTGCCTCTATGAGGTCGGCGAGTTCAGAAGTGAACAGCAGAACTTCGACGTTTTTCATCGAAGTGCGGCCCTTCGAGCCGCCGATCTGCATATTCCATATCGAGCCGGTCGGCGCAGGCTTGCCGCTCTGCGCAACAGGCGCCGCAGCATCGGGCGCGGCAACGCTCTTTGCTGCGTTTTTGACCGTGCTCTTTCTCGCGTAGCCCATTACTTGATTACGCGAACCTTCAGCACCGCATCGCTGGATTCGAGCGCTTTCACCACGTCGGCAGGCACGGGAGAGTCGGTATCTATAAGCGTATACGCAAAATCGCCGCGGCTCTTGTTCGCGATCGCGTCGATGTTGACGTTCGCATTTCCGAGTATCGACGTGAACGTGCCGATCATATTGGCGACATTCTTGTGGCAAACCGATATTCGCCCGGGCTTCGACGCGACTCCGAGGGAACATGCGGGATAATTCACGGAGTTCGCTATATTGCCGTTCTCCAGGAAATCGCGCATTTCCTTGACAGCCATGACCGCGCAATTGTCTTCGGCCTCTTCGGTGGACGCGCCGAGATGGGGTATGACTACGCACCCCTTCTTGCCCGCAGTGACTTCGTTGGGGAAATCGCTCACATAGCGTCTGACCTTGCCGGACTCCAGCGCAGCGATGACATCCGCCTCGTTGACGAGGGCGTCACGCGCCGCGTTGACGATTATCACGCCGTTCTTCATCATCGCGATGGTCTCGGCGTTGATCATGCCTTTCGTGGACTCAAGGGCGGGAACATGTATCGTGATTATGTCGCAGGCGCCGTAAATCGACTCTACGTTCTTGCAATGGTGCACGGCGTGGTCGAGCTGCCAGGCGGCGTCCACGGAGAGGTACGGATCGTATCCGTAAACCTCCATCCCCAGCGCTATTGCGATATTGGCGACCCTCTGCCCGATAGCGCCAAGCCCGATGACGCCAAGCTTCTTGCCCTGGATTTCGGTGCCGGCGAACGCTTTCTTGGCCTTCTCCGCCGTCTTTGCGATCGCCGGATCTCCCGCATTGGCCTTTACCCACTCGATGCCGCCGACTATATCGCGGCTCGCAAGGAGCATGGCGGCGATGACGAGCTCTTTGACGCCGTTCGCATTCGCGCCGGGGGTGTTGAACACCACAATGCCGCGCTTGGCGTATTCGGCGTGGGGTATGTTGTTCACGCCCGCGCCAGCTCGCGCAACTGCGAGCAACCTTGGCCCGGCCTCCATGTCGGCCATCTTGGCCGAACGCACGAAAGCCACATCGGCCTGCGCGAAGTCTTCGGTGCGCTCATAGCCGTCGTCCAGATTCCTGAGCCCGACTTCAGCTATGGGATTCAGACAGCAATACTTGAATTTCATGGCGATACATCAGTGGCGGAAGCTGCGCTGGCCGGTAAAGACCATCGCCACTCCTGCGTCGTTGCAGCAGTCGATGACATCCCAATCGCGGATTGCGCCGCCGGGCTGGACTATCGAGGTGATACCTTCGCGGATGCCGACTTCTGCGCCGTCTCGGAACGGGAAGAACGCGTCGGAGACCATCGCGCAACCGGGCAGGCCGCCCTTCTCGGCTTTGGTCTGCTCCATTATCTCGGCCTGCTTCTTCGCGCCGTCTTCCTCGCCGAACGCCAACCTGAGATCGTTGTAGGGTTTACGGTATTTCTCCCACGAAATCCAGTCCGCATGCTTCGTATAGGCCTTGTCGCGCGCAATCTCCGCCACGCCGACGCGATCCTGTTCGCCTGTGCCGATGCCGACAGTGGCGCCATCCTTGACGTAGAGCACGGAATTCGAAGTTACTCCCGCTTCGACCAGCCAGCCGAACACGAGGTCTTCGTATTCCTTCGCCGTGGGCAGACGGGCGATCTTGTGCTCTTCGTAGCGCACTTCGCCGGTCGCCTTGTCGGTGATCTTGCGGTTGCAGTAGGCAGGCATGAAATCTTCGCTCTTTCTGGCGTTCGCGCTGAACGATGTCTGCGCGACGATACCACCGTCGATGAGCGACTTGAAATCTATCACGTGCTTCGCCACGAAATCGGTCAGGCGCGACATGTTGCGCACCCTGAACACGCGGAGATTCTTCTTCGTCGCGAAGAGGTCCATCACGCCGGGCTTGAAATCGGGCGCGACCACCACCTCGGCGTAATTCTCGACGATGAGCTTGGCGGTCTCCATGTCGCATTCGCGGTTCAGCGCGATCGCGCCGCCGAACGCCGCCAGGCGGTCCGCCTTGTTAGCGCGGAAGTACGCCTCGGCCAAGGTCGACCCTGTCGCCACGCCGCACGGATTGTTGTGCTTTACGATGACGGCTGTCGGCTTCTCCATGAGATAGCGCAGAATGTTCAGCGCGTTATCGGTATCGGTCACGTTGGTCTTGCCCGGATGCTTGCCGCTCTGCAAAAGCTCGGGGACGGACGCGAGATACTGGCCCGCCTGCAGCATTTCGACATCGCCGAGCACGAGATTGCCGTTGACGAGGCGGTACAGCGCGGCCTCCTGGCCGGGATTCTCGCCGTAGCGCAAGCCCTTCTTCTCGCCGCCGATCTCCCACTGAACCTTCTCGTAGCGGAGAGTCTGGCGCGAATCGCCGTCGATGAACGAAATTTCCATAGCGGGCGCGAAGTGATCGGCCTCGATGGTCTTGTATGCTTCTTTCAGGTCTTTCATAAGTCGTATTATACCATAACTTGTTGTCAGCTTCTCTGCCTAAGTATTTCGTAAAGCGTCACGGCCGTCGCGACGCCCGCATTCAGCGACTCGAAGCCGCCCGGCATTGGCAGCTCGGCGATGAAGTCGCAATTCTCGCGCACGAGACGAGATATGCCGCGCCCTTCGGCGCCTACCACGAGCCCGACGCGTCCCTTGAAATCTATCTTCGTGTAGGGCTTGGCGTCTTCGCCCCAATCGAGGCCGGTGAACCACAACCCCGCATCCTTCAAATCCTTAATGGCGCGGACGAGATTCACGACATGCGCCACCTTTATATGCTCTGCGCCGCCCGCGGAAGCGCGAACCGCGGCCGGAGTTATTCCGCACGCCCTGTCCTCCGGAATCACCACTCCCGTGACCCCTACAGCGCACGCCGTGCGCAGTATGGACCCGACATTCTGCGGATCTTCAAGATGGTCAAGCACGACTACGAGCGAATTTTCGTCGTCTTGCGCGTCGCGCAGAAGTTCGTTGAAGTCGACATAAGGATAGCCCGTCGTCTTAAGCGCCACTCCCTGGTGGTGGCCGAACCGCGTCAGCTTGTCCAGCTGGACGCGATCCATGGTGCGCACCACGATATGGCGCTCGCGGGCCTCGTCGCGGATGCGGCGTATCTGGTCGTCCTCGTCGGGAAAAGGCGGGGGCAGCACGATTTCGCTCGCGGTGCGGCGACCCGCAGCGAGAGCCTCTTCGACGGGGTTTCGCCCGAAGAGCCATTCGCCGCCGGTCACCAGTTCGCGCGGCCCCTTGTGGTGGTTGGCGCCCTGCTTCATCACACGAGCGAGAGGTAGAGCCTGGCGATGTCTTTCACGGTGCAATCGCGCGGATTGCCGGGCCTGCACGCATCGGCGTAGGCCGACTCGGAGAGGAATTTCACATCCTCCTTCTTCAGCACGCCTTTGAGGTCCGCGGGAATGCCCACATCCTTCGACAGCTTCTCGACGGCCGAAATCGCGGCCTGCCGATATTCCTGCACGGACATTTCGTCCACGCCCTTCACGCCCATCGCGCGTGCGATTTCGCGATATTTCGTCCCCGTCTTGGAGGCGTTGAACTTCATCGCCACGGGCAGAAGAATCGCGCAAGCCTTGCCGTGCGGCATGTCGTAGAGCGCCGAAAGGCCGTGGGCCATCGCGTGATCTATGCCGAGACCGACGTTGGAGAAGCCCATGCCTGCGATATACTGCCCGAGAGCCATGCCTTCGCGCCCCTTCGGCTTGTTGGCCACGGCGTCTCTCAGCGACTGGGAAATCAGGCGTATCGCCTCAAGGTGCAGCATGTCGGTCATGCGGCACGCGCCCTTCGTGATATAGCCTTCGATGGCGTGCGTAAGAGCGTCCATCCCGGTAAACGCCGTGAGCCCCTTTGGCATGGACGACATCATATCCGGATCGACAAACGCCACGACCGGAATGTCGTGGGGGTCTACGCACACGAACTTGCGCTTCTTTTCGACATCAGTGATGACATAGTTTATCGTCACCTCCGCAGCGGTTCCGGCCGTGGTGGGAACCGCGAGAATCGGCACGGACGGCTTCGTCGTCGGCGCGACGCCCTCCAACGAGCGGACATCCGCAAACTTGGGATTGGCGATGATTATGCCGACCGCCTTTGCGGTATCCATAGCCGAACCGCCGCCGATGGCGATTATCGAATCGGCTTTCGCCTTCTTGAAGGCCTTGACGCCGTTCTTCACGTTCTCGATCGTCGGATTGGCCTTTATGTCGGAGTAGACTTCATACGCGACCTTTGCTCCGTCAAGTATCTTCGTGACCTTGGCGGAAACACCGAACTTGATCAGATCGGGGTCGGTGAACACGATAGGCTTCTTGAGTCCTCTGGCCGACAGCTCCGCGACAATCGACTCGACCGCGCCCGAGCCATGGTATGACGTTTCGTTGAGAATAATTCTTGTAGGCATAATCACTCCTTGCTTGTCTTTGTATTATATCAAATTTGGCGGCCGCCGAGGCGCGGAATTTTCCGTTTCTCCCCTCTCAGCATTTTACCGGCACCAGCCGCACATCGCCCCAGCCGCACGGCAAAGCGAATATGACGGTATTCCCCTCGCGCTTCTTGTCGCCGCGCATCAAGGGCTTGAGCGAATCGAACGAAAATCCCTGCGGCAGCTCCACACCAAGCCCCGCAGACGCGAAGACCTCTTTAAGTTCGTCGCTCCAGCCTTGCGCCGCCAAGCCGAGGCTCTCGGCGAGCTTGGCCTCTTCGACGCAGCCGATCGCCACGGCCTCGCCGTGGGAGATCGTGTAACCGGTCGCCGACTCTACCGCATGCGCGACAGTGTGCCCGCAATTGAGTTTTGCGCGCTCGCCCGTCTTTTCCAGCGGGTCTTGCATGACTACAGACACCTTCACGGCGACATTCCGCCTTATCTCCTCCGCCGAAGGCACCCCGCCATTCGCGGTATACGCCTTTTCGCCCCCGATTATCGCGTGTTTGATCATCTCCGCGCGTCCGCTGCGAAGTTCGCGTTCTGGCAAAGTGCGCAGAAAGCCGACATCCATAACGACCTTTCGCGGCGGATGAAACGCGCCGGCCAGATTCTTGCCCTCGGGCAGATCGCACGCAGTCTTGCCGCCGTAAGAAGCGTCCACCATCGAAAGCAGCGTCGTCGGCACATTTATCCAGTCGATTCCGCGCATGAACGTCGCCGCGGCGAATCCCACAAGATCGCCCGTGACACCTCCGCCTATCGCAGTCACGCAGTCTTTGCGGCCGAGCCCCGCCTTGGCGAACGCACTCCACAGCATGGCGACTGTTTCGATCGTCTTGTGGCTTTCGCCGGACGGCACCACGCAAATCGCCCGTTTCGCCAGCTCCGGATACAGCCGTGCGACATTGGCGTCTATCACGATATTGGGCAGCCCTTCGCCGCCGCCGACCGGGCGATACTCCATGCCGCTCTCGTCGGCCAGCATGGCGTCGAGGACTGCGAACGCGGTCAGCGCCTCCGCCACGGGAACGGCGCGCCGCGCTATGCACGGGTCGTGCCTGCCGCGAATCTGCAGCTCTACCGGAGTCATCGTCGACAGGTCGACGCTCTGCTGCGTCTTGTATATCGACGGGGTCGGCTTCATCGCCAGCCTGAACTCGATGGGCATTCCGCTCGTCATGCCGCCGAGTATTCCGCCGTGGCGGTTGCCCAGCGTGACGACGCGCCCGTTCTCCACGGCAAACGCGTCATTGTTCTCGCTGCCTCGCAGAGCGGCGCTCCTGAAGCCGTTGCCGAACTCCACTCCCTTTACGCCGGGAATGCCGAATATCGCCTGCGCGATGGCCCCGTCGAGGCCGTCGAACATCGCTCCGCCGATACCCGGCGGCAAACCGGTGACCGAAACAGAAATGACGCCGCCCACGGAGTCGCCCTCGGCCTTCGCCGCAAGTATCGCCTCGTCGCTCACATCGGCCTTCGCCGAGACGCCTACTCCGCGCCGCTTGAGCTCCTGCAGACACAGCGCCCCCGCGATACACATCGCGGCGGTCATGCGTCCGGAATTCGCTCCGCCCCCGGGCGCAATGCTTCCCGTCTTGACCCAATGCGGAAAATCGGCGTGCCCTGGACGGGGGACGCTCTTTTCGTAGTCGCCGCTTCGCGTGTCTGTATTGCGTATGATCGCCTCTATCGCCGCGCCTGTCGTCACCCCGTCCGCGAGACCTGCGACGAACTCGGGCTCGTCCGGTTCCCTCCGCGCAGTGGACATCGCGTCCCTCCCGGGTGCGCGACGCTCCATGAAGGCGCGAAGCGCCGCAAAGTCTACCGCGATCCCCGAAGGGAACCCCTCCAGCCGCATGCCGATCTTCGGCGCATGCGATTCGCCGTAGACTTCAAGCTTGAGGCGCCTGCCGATTTTCATGGAACAGTCCTTTTCAAGCCTCTTCCACGAACTCCGAGCCGGGATGCTTGCATAGCGGACACAAATAATCGGCCGGAGGCTGGCCTTCGCCTTCGTAGACATAACCGCAAATGGGACAAATCCATCTCTTCGGTGCGCCTGGCGCGGCAGGCGCGATCTGCGGTTTCGGTTTGACGTTCTCCTGATAGTAGTCGTATGTCATGGTCGGCTCGTCCGACAACGTCTGCGCCTCGGTGACCGCGCAGATGAACATACCGTGGGTGCCGAGATCGACATAGCTCTCGACGGCAAGCGAGAAGAAACTGTTCGAGTGGCGCGAAACGACCACAAGACCGTTCGCCGAGCGCGTGAACGCCGCGCCGTCGAACTTGTCGGTGTCGCGTCCGCTCCTGAAGCCGAAGTTCTCGAACACCGAAAACGGAGCGCTCTGCGAAAGCGTGCAGACGTTCATCTTGCCTGTCGCGCGGATCGTGTCGTGGGTATAGTTCGCCTTGTTGATGGTGACGGCGAGCCGCGGCGGTTCGCCGGTGACTTGCACTACAGTGTTGCAAATCATGCCGTTGTCGCGCTTTCCGTCGCTGGTAGTGACGACATAAAGCCCATAGCCGATTTTGAAAAGAGATTTGTTGTCTACAATTGCCATAGTGCAACCTCCTGATATTTTGTGGAATTATACCCAAATATCCCCAATCTAGTCAAGCAAGCCCAGCAAGCTTCTCGCAAGTGGCGCTAGAGTCTCACAGCACCCGTGGCGACTTCGTCACGGTAGGCCGCGACAGTGCGGGCGAGACCTTCCTTCAGAGCGATCTTGCTGCGCCAGCCGAGGGAGCGTATCAGCGCGGTGTCGCACAGTTTTCGCGGGGTGCCGTCCGGCTTTGTCGCGTCCCAAACTATTTCCGCCGTGGAGCCTGTAGCCTCGCGGACGAGCTCAGCAAGATGGCGAATCGTGACCTCTTCGCCGCTGCCGACATTCATCAAATCGGGCGGATTGTCGAGTTCAAGCGAAAACAGACAGGCCGAAGCGAGGTCGTCCACATGCAGAAATTCGCGTATCGCCGAGCCAGTTCCCCACAGTTCGACGCGGTTTTCGCCAAGATTCCGCGCATTTTCGAATTTTCTGATCAGTGTCGGCAGGACGTGTCCATGCACGATATCATAATTGTCGCCGGGCCCGTAAAGGTTGGTCGGCATCAGCGAGTGATAGACGAGACCCCTTTCGCGGCGCAAAAATTCGCAGAGTTTCAAGCCGGAAATCTTGGCGAGCGCATAGCCCTCGTTGGTCTTTTCGAGTTCGCTTGTCAGCAGGGCCGATTCGGGAATCGGCTGCGGAGCGAGGCGCGGGTATATGCATGTAGACCCCAAAAAGAGCAGTCTCTCCACGCCCGCTTCGGCCGCCGCCCAAACGGTATTCATCGCGATCATCTCGTTTTCGTAGAGAAACAGCGAATTGGCGGACGAATTGGCGCCGATTCCGCCGACTCTCGCAGCCGCGATCACGGCGACTTCCGGCTTTTCCGCCTCATAGAATTCGCGCACGGCCTTCGCATCGAGGAGGTCGAGTTCGGCGTGGGTTCGAGTGACGATATTGCCGAAGCCTGCCGCCTTGAGAGCGCGGCAGACGGCAGAGCCGACCATGCCGCGATGTCCGGCGACGTAGATTTTTGCATCTTTGCGCATTGTCAGACCCTCTCGCCGGCCTCTTTGAAACGGCGCTCCTGCTCGGCCAACGCCAAGTCGGACTCCACCATCAGCTTCACGAGCTCCTTGAAGCGCACTTTGGGCTCCCAACCGAGCACGCGCTTCGCCTTGGACGCGTCGCCGAGCAGCTGATCGACTTCAGTCGGGCGCGCATAGCGCGAGTCGTATTCGACATATTTTCGCCAGTCGAGCCCGACTTGGCCAAACGCCTCTTCGAGGAATTCCTTGACGGAATGCATCTCGCCCGTGGCGAGAACGAAGTCGTCCGGCTTGTCTTGCTGGAGTATCCGCCACATGCCTTCGACGTAATCCGCCGCATAGCCCCAGTCGCGCAGAGCCTCGATGTTGCCCATATAGAGCTTGTCCTGAAGGCCCGTCTTTATGCGCCCCACCGCACGCGTGATCTTTCTAGTCACGAACGTCTCGCCGCGGCGAGGAGATTCGTGGTTGAAGAGAATGCCGTTGGCCGCGAAGATTCCGTACGCCTCGCGGTAGTTGCGGCACGCCCAATAGGCGTAGAGCTTCGCCACGGCATACGGCGAGCGCGGATAGAACGGCGTCGTCTCCTTCTGCGGCACCTCCTGCACAAGACCGAAGAGTTCGCTTGTCGAGGCCTGGTAGAATCTGGTCTTCTCCGTGCGGCCCGTGAGGCGTATCGCCTCCAGAAGCCTCATCGCGCCGAGCGCGTCGACATCGCCCGTGAACTCGGGCGAATCGAACGAAACGCGCACATGGCTCTGCGCGGCAAGGTTGTATATCTCGTCGGGCTGTATCTCGTAGACGAGGCGGATGAGGTTGGGCCCGTCGCCAAGATCGCCGTAGTGCAGAAACAGCGTTCTGCCGTTTACGTGCGGATCCTGGTAGAGATGGTCGATTCGGCCAGTGTTGAAGGTGCTCGCCCTGCGGATCAATCCGTGCACCTCGTAGCCCTTCGACAGCAGAAGCTCCGCGAGGTAGCTCCCGTCCTGTCCGGTGATTCCGGTTATGAACGCTTTCTTCATATTCTTACTCTTTCGTATTGCTGGTGAATTCCTTAGTGTCCAAATATCGCAAGCCGGCCACTTCCCGGGGATGGTCGCTCGTACCGGCGACCGGCAGAAAGGTGCCGATCCACTTCCAGCCGCCCTTCTTGGGCAGCACGATCTTGACCGTGTTTTCGCCTTTCTTCAGATGTATGCGCGATGGCTCGCGATACCAATAGTCTTCATCGACGAGCGGAGTCTCTTTAGGATTGCCCGAAACGCCTGGATGTATCCACTCGGGCGGCTTTACGGCGACTCCGTTTATCTCTATCGTCGCGCCGTGCTTGTTCCACTGTCCGCGACTCGGCGTGGGCGCGTCGCGGCTGCGTCCGTCCGAACGCGAGAAGCCGGTCATGCCGATCCACGCGCCGCAATCCATGTCGCGGTCGCTGACGATACGCGCCTCAAGCGTGACGCGTCCATCCCCGCTGGGAGCGTACGCACCCTTGGGGAACCAGAAATGGCGGGGATATATCGTGGCCTGCGGAATATTCTCCGCGAGAACCTTGCCGTCGGCGTCGGTCATTCGCCAGCGCATGGCGGTCTGCGCGACATAGGGGAAAGGATGCCTGAGTCCCTTCAGGACCTTGTCGCGCTGGGCGAGAGTACGCCGTTCGAGGTCGGCCGCCAGAGCGAAGCGCGGATCGTCCGGCGACGGCAATCTCGCATAAAGGCCAGGTTCGTCCTTCTCGCGTCCGCGCCAGAAATTGTCCGACAAAAGCACGATCGCGGGGTAGACGGCGTTCATGCGCACGACATCCTCCGTGTCGGCGATGGCATCGTCATGCCAGACGCCTATGATCGCGCCGAGGTGCTCGGACTTGGCGCCCCATCTGCACGGCTGCTGATAGGCGGCGACCGAAAGCAACTCTTCGGGATCGACATGGTTTATGTAGTAGCTGTTCTGCGAGTCGATATAGGGCGTCTTGTCTCCGCGCGGATCGTTCGCCCCCATCCATAGCTGCTTTATGGACTGTCCGGGCAATTTCAGGCCGGGGCTCCACCCCATCAAAGCGCGTCCGTTCGAAGTCACTTTGCCAGCCCAGTAGTCGAGGTGGCTTTGGGGCACCTTCTCGCCCCTCTCGCGCGCCTCGTCCGTGCCGAGATGGATTATCGGCATATCGTCCGCAGGGGCGAGGGCGCAAAGCTCGTCTATGAGCTCGCCCAGCATGATTTTCGCCTTCTCGCAAGCGAGATCGTCGATACCCGTAGCCTTTCGAAAGGCGAGAGTGTGGCCGGGCATGTCAAGCTCGGGTATGACGGTGACTCCGCGGCGCTTGGCATAGGCGAGGACATCCTTGAACTCGGCCTGCGTATAGTACTTGCCGATCTGGCGCGAAAGCGCGGACGCGTTTTGCAGCTCGGGGTGGATTTTCGATTCGAGCCGCCAGCCGTAATTGTCGGTCAGATGCCAATGGAACACATTGAACTTGTAGGCCGCGAGCATCGAAATCACGTCCTTTACGGACTCCACACTCTGATAGTTGCGTCCGCAATCAAGCATGAGGCCGCGATATTTGAACTCGGGCCAGTCGTTTATGACGCAATCGGGAACGCGCTCCGCGCCGGCGAGTTTCACAAGCTGCGCGTAAGTCATGCGCGCATAATGCCGCCCTTCCGCATCGCCGGAGAAACTTGGCTTGCCGTCTTTGACGGCAAGCTGATACGAGCCAGGGCCAGTTGGAGGCTCTACTTTCCCGGACGGGCTACGAAGGACTTGGCGAGGCCGCGGCATAAGCTCGTCGAGGCAGTCGGCGCTTGCCGGCGAAACCGCGGCGAAGAGAACGCAAGCGAGGGTCGAGAGGCGAAACGCGCGCCGCCTAAACAGGCCTTGCGGCAGAAATATCGCGGCAAGAAGCACGAGAAACGCGACGAAAAGCGGAGTGTCGCCGACGAGGACATAGGGCGTCAGCGACTTCTGTTCGGGGCAGTACGGCACTCTGTCGAACATAGTGCCGCTATCGTCGACAAGGGGACGTCCCTCGTCGTCGATCAGCCATGTCGCGCGGCCCCATGGCGTTATGGTTCCGGTAACGCCCGAGTTGCCTACGCGGATTATGGGAAGTCCCGTTTCCATCGAACGTGCGACGGACTGCCAAGCGTGCTGCTCGGCCTCGTCCGAATGGGAAAACCAGCTGTCGTTCGTTATGAACACGAGAATCCGCGCCCCCATTGCGGCCAATCGCCTGATCTGCGCCGAATCGGTATCTTCATAACATATCGCGACGCCAAGTTTCACGCCGTCGAAATCGAGAGTCTTCAGCTCACCGGCCGTGCAGCTGCCCACAGGGGCAAGCTTCTGGAGAGAAGTGAATATCTTGTCGCCGGGTATGAATTCGCCGAACGGCACCAGATGAACCTTGTCGTATATCTGGCAGCGCCCTGACGCATCAGTGATCGCGGCGGAATTGAACTCCTTGTCGCCATCAATGCGCGTGCCGCCGCCCAATACCGCCTTGGCTCCCGCAAGTTCGCAGACCCACTTCGAGAAAATCGCTGCGTCGTACGTGCCGAAACGGCCCGCTTCGCAATATGCGCTCTCGGGGAGAACGACAAGACGCGGCTTGAGCGGCGCGACATTGCCGAGAAGCCCTGCGTAGATTTTGGCGGGAGATTCCTCTCGCGCAGGGTTGAAGACGCACGGAAAGTTTCTCTGCACCATAGCTACAGGCATGGAATCGCCGCAAGATTCCGTTTCGTCGCGCACGGTGCTTGTCGCATTAGCGAAGGAGTAGAGGCCGAATATCAACGCGAAAGGCAGAAGAGTCTCCACGCTGCGCGACCAATGGCGACGGGACGGATCGAGCACCCTTTCGGCAATGGACGCGATAGTGCCGTTTATCAGCACCACGACCATCGAAAGCAGATATACGCCGCCAAGCGCGGCAGGGGCGCCAAAGCCGCCTACTGCAGGCACAACGCCAAGCTGATTCCAGGCAAAGCCGCCGAAAAGGCGCGAACGCACGAGTTCGAGTCCGCCCCAGAGCAGAGGCTCGACTACTATCAAGGCCGCGAGGCGCCATATGTAGCCGCGATCGCGCACAGACGACCAGACTTTTGCCGACAGATAGCCGAACGCAGCGAAATAGGCGGCGCAATATGCGGCCAGCGCGCCCCAGCCGAGTACGACCAACGGCCATGGACCGCCGTTCTTGACAATCGCTGGCATCCACGAGAGCGTGGCTACCCAGAACACCAGCCCGTTGACGAACCAGCGTCTGGCGGACTTTCCCGGCTCTGCGCGGCGGGCGAACCACAATAGCGGCGCGAGCGCGAAAAGGCTGTCCGCCATTTCCCCCATAGGCGGAAAGGACGCCCATAGCAGGAAACCCGGCAAAAGCCACAATATCCGGGACGCTTTCTTCAGTGCTTTGCGTATCATATATTCCCCCAACTAAGATCTATTCGCGTAGAAACGCCGTCCGGCACGGTGAACGTGCGAGGAACGCGGCGCGTGGTGACCCACAATCCGTCGCGCTTGAACACGGAGAGCCCCTCCAGCTCTTGCGAAGCAGGCTCCGAAAGCGACACGAAGAGCGGCGTGGACTGCTGGACGAGAAACTCCACGTCATATCCGCTCTCCGCTAGATACTGCAGATTGTCGCGTCCGTTTTCCGGACTCGCCACGAAACGGCGCACGCCGAGTTCGGAGAGTTCTGCGAGAGCGCGAGAATTGAACGCGTAGAGAGTCCAGTCGGCGCTGATGTCGTCCACCCCCGCCGACTTCACCAAAGAGAGAGTCGCGAGGTCCGACACCTCCCATTTCGCATACCCTGCGCGAACGAGCCGCTTCACGAGAATGCGAAGTTTCGGGAAGTCCAGCTCTGACGTATAGACGGGAAGCGCCAGCCTTACGGGGCAGCCATAGCCATCAAGCGCCGAAAGGTCGGCATTGTCGGGAGAGACCGAAACAGTTATTTCGTCCCAATCGCCGGCCGGCAAGGTCTGGCCGGCGCGTATCTTAACGGTCTTGCGCGGCGCCGGGGGAGTGAGATCCACATCTGCAACGTCCGATTCGGCAGCGGCTATCTTCGCGCGCCGTTCGTCATTGCGCAGCTCGTCGAGGCGTTCGACCACATCGCGCCGCAGATCGTTCAGCACGCTCATGGGCGCGAAGCGCCGATCGGGATCGACAAGATTCAGCGAGCCGAGCGAATAATCCGTCTCGCCGAGTTTCGAAAACGCCTTTTCGACGGCGGAATAAGTCTTCTCCGGGCTCTTCGCCGCGTCGAAATCACCCTTGATCTCGCTTTCCGCGACGGCGCCGCGCAGTGTCGCCACAGCCTTGATCGAGTCGGCTGCGAGTTCCACGCGCAAATCGATCTTCGTTACGCCTGGGTAATCCCCCGGACGATAGCTTGGCGCCGGGAAGCGCCTCTTGACGGCGTTGGACATCGAGCAGTAGACAGTATCACCGCTACGCAATACGCGCGGCCATTCGACCTCGCCATTGTCCGGCAGGAGAATCTCGACATCAGATCCGGCAGAGACCTCAAAGACGTTCGCACGCGATATCGCCTGGCGCATCTCGCCGATTCCGAAGCCGAGAGGCTTGCCCCCATCAGGCGCGGCGAACTGCAGTCCATCATGGCGCTCAAGCGCGCGCGCAGTGTGAAAGCGCAGCCAGGCCCTTCCGTCGCGGTCTTTGGTTACGCGCTTTATGGTGCCTATAGGAGTGCCGAGATGGCCGAGCGAAACGGGATCGATAACCTCGCCGCCGTGTCCGTTGAGATAGAGACTTGTCGTTCTGCGAGAGAACACCGTCTCGATATCGGCTAGAGTCGCAGCCGCCGCGCTTGGGCGACCATCGAGAATCGCGCGATAATAGCTGGTCACGCTCGCCACGTAAAGCGACGATTTCATGCGCCCTTCTATCTTCAGCGACGCAACGCCTATCTCCGCTAGGCGCTTGGCTTCTTCGCCGGCGCGAAGATCTTTCATCGAAAATGCGAGGGTTTTGCGGCCGTCCTCGTCTTGATAGGGCAGGCGACAGCAATAGGCGCACTTGCCGCGATTGCCGCTGCGACCTTTTTCCATCGCGGAGAAAAGACAAAGCCCTGAGACCGAATAGCAAAGCGCGCCGTGTATGAAGCACTCCAGCTCGAGGTCGCCGCAACGCTTGGCAATGGACGATATCTCCGGGATGGACAGCTCGCGGGCGAGAACCACGCGCGAGAAGCCGATCTTCTTGAGCGCCATGACGCCTTCGAGATTGTGGGCGACAAGCTGGGTCGACGCATGGATCGCGAGCGATGGGAAGTGCCTGCGGCAAAGCCTCGCCACGCCGAGGTCCTGAACAATCAGTGCGTCGGGGGCGATTTCGTCCAGCCTGGCAAGCGTCTCTATGGCCGGCTCCAATTCATCCTCGTCTATGATCGTGTTGAACGTGACGTAGACCTTTTTGCCCTTCGCGCGTGCGCAAGCGACAAGGCGGCGAAGGTCTTCGAACGAAAAGTTCTTGGCGAAAGCGCGGGCCGAGAAGTCCTGAAGCCCGCAGTACACCGCGTCCGCGCCCGCCGCGAAAGCGGCGAGAGCTGTTTCGAAATCCCCTGCAGGGGAAAGCAGTTCGGCATTGTTCATCTTCTCACTTGCGGCGCTTTGCGATCATTTCGTGGTAGTCCGAGAACCCTCCCTCGAACCATGTCGTCTTGCCGTCGCCCTCGAAAGCGAGGATATGCGTGGCAATGCGGTCGAGGAACCAGCGATCGTGCGAGACGACCATGACGCAGCCGCCGAAATCCTGAAGGCCTTCTTCGAGCGAACGCAGCGTCGCAACGTCAAGATCGTTTGTGGGTTCGTCTAGCAGCAGGAGATTTCCGCCCGAAGTCAGAAGCTTCGCGAGATGCACGCGATTTCGTTCGCCGCCGGACAACACGCCCACCTTCTTCTGCTGCTCCGCGCCGCGAAAGTTGAACCGCGAGCAGTATGCGCGGCCGTTCATCATGGTCGTGCCTGCGAGACGCACGAACTCGCCGCCGCCCGTTATGGCTTCGTAGACGGTCTCGTCGCTCTTGAGCTCGCTGCGCGTCTGGTCAACATAGCTCAGCTTCACCGTATCGCCGACGGAGAACGTGCCGGAGACGGGCTTGAGCTGCCCGGTGATGAGTTTGAAAAGCGTCGTCTTGCCTGCGCCATTGGCCCCTATTACGCCCACTATGCCGCCGCGGGGCAGATCGAAGTTGAGATCGTTGTACAGCACCTTGTCGCCGAACGCCATCTTGACGTGCTCGGCGCGAACGACAAGATTGCCAAGACGCGGGCCAGGCGGTATGCGTATGACAAGGTCGTCTTCGCGGGTCGATACCTCCTGCTTCTGCAGCTCTTCGTAGCGCTTGACGCGCGCCTGGCTCTTGGAATGGCGGCCGGAGGGATTTGTCTGTATCCACTTGAGCTCGTTTTCGATGAGTTTCTGGCGGGATTTCTCGGCCTTGGCTTCACGGGCAAGCATCGCCTCCTTCTGTTTCAGCCACTCTTCGTAGTTGCCCTTGTAAGGATAGCATACCCCGTGATCCAGCTCGAGAATCCAGTCCGTAACGTCGCTCAGGAAGTATCTGTCGTGGGTGACGACGATAAGAGTGCCCTTGAACGGCTTCAGATATTCTTCAAGCCACTGGACGGTCTCAGCGTCAAGATGGTTGGTCGGCTCGTCCAAGAGCAGTACATCCGGCTCGGTCAAAAGCAGTCTGCATATCGCGACACGGCGCCGTTCGCCGCCCGAAAGCACCGATACGGGCTGGTCGCCCGGCGGACAGTGCATCGCCGCCATCGATCTTTCTACCACAGAATCGATGTTCCAATAGTCGTGCGCATCTATTTCATCCTGAAGCTTCGCCATCTCGGCTTCGGCTTTGGGGTCGTCAAGATTGCAGCACAGTTCTTCATAGCGATCGAGCTTGTCCTTTATCGGCTGCACGGCCTCGGCGACAACCTCGGCGACGGTCTTTGTTTCGTCGAGTTGCGGCTCCTGCGGCAAATAGCCGACCTTTGTCCCTTTCGCCACTTGGACGGTGCCCATCAGATCGGTGTCGAGCCCGGCGAGAATCTTGAGCAAAGACGACTTGCCCGCGCCGTTGCCGCCAATCACGCCGATATGCGCACCGTAGAAGAACGACAGATTGACGTCCTTCAAAATCGTCTTCGTCCCCGCCTGCTTTGTGACGTCTATTAGACTGAACTGATATTCTCCAGCCATTGTTACCTCCTTATCTCATCCAAATGAACATGCCCCGCTCTATGTGGGACGGGTCTATTTTGTTTCCCGGCACGACCTTGTCGCGTATGGTATAGTACGTATCGGGCGAATTCCATTTCGGCCCCGCGATCTTCATGGCGGTATTGTCTTTCGACACCGAACCGCGAATCTTGTATCCGAGCGCAATCAAATCCTGCTTGTTCTGCGGGATTTTCGCCGACTGTATCCGTGGCGCCTTCGCGGACGATGCCGTCTGGACAGTCTTTGCGGCCGCGGTGCTTTTCGTAGCGGCCGGCTTGCTCGGCGTGGTTTTCCACTTCAGCCAGTTGAATATCCCGTTGGCTTTCTCTTCCTGCGGCTTTTTCTTGTAGACGGCGGCCATAGTGTCCACATTGCCGTAGAGAACCTTTCGCAGATAGTCGTCGCCCACTACAAGACGTTTGGCTCTGACATCCGCATCATACGCAGGCCGCTTTTTGAGCCCCAATTGCGCACGCACGCTCGGCATGGCGAACAGCATCCCGCAGCGTTTTCTGCCGCGATGTTTCTGCCGGTGCCAGCGATTCGGCGCGCCATACGCCACGTGGCTGTGGCACACGACCTTGTCGTCGGAAAGCCTGTACATCGACTGCAATTCCTTGACGAGTTTCTTTATGGCCGCAATCTGGACGGTCGGCATGGCTTTGTCGTGATAGCCGACACATTCGATTCCGATGGAAAACTTATCGACGTCTTCCTTGCCGTTCCACATCGAGCGGCCCGCATGGAAAGCCTCCCTGTCGCGATCGACGATTCTGTACACGCTGCCGTCCTCCGTCACGCAAAAATGCGCTTCTCCGCGATCGCACAGTTTTATCAGAGATCCCCGCTCGGCGGCCTCGGTCGTATGAAGCACGATGAGTTCCGTCGAGCGGCGTATCTTGCGTTCGGGATTTCTCGGACTTCTGTAGCGATCGGACGCATCGATGGCAGATGCGCGCAGCGACAGTAATGCCGCCGCGAGAAACACCGCTAGAAGCCGGACAAGCACCTCACACGTTGAGAGATGTTTTGCTCCACGGCTCCTTGCCGGCGAGGAGCGATGGAGTCGTCATCTCCTGCGGCACGGGCAGACCAAGCATCTGCAGCGCGGTGGGCGCAACGGCGGAAAGCTTCGCGAGCGGAGTAAGCCTGACGCCCGCCGCATCGTTCGCCACGTAGAAGCAGTCCACAAGATTGAGGGTGTGCGAAGTCTTCGTGAGGCCCGACTTGTAGTCGACCATCTGCTCGGCATTGCCGTGATCGGCGAATATCAGGACATGCGCATCAAGCTCGAGCAGGCGTGGCAATATCTTGCCGATGCACTCGTCGGTGACTTCGACGGCTTTCGTCGCCGCGGCTTCATCGCCCGTGTGGCCCACCATGTCGCAATTGGCGTAATTGACGACGATGAACCCGTAAGGATTGGCCTCAAGGCGCTTGAGGAGCTCGTCCGTCACGTTGTACGCATCCATTTCTGGATGGGAAGCGAACGTCGCCGGATCGAAGCGGCTCTTGACTTCGACCTGGTCCTCTCCCTCGCTTGGCGTCGTTGACTTGCCATTGAAGAAGCTCGTGACGTGGCGAAACTTCTGGGTCTCGGCCAGACGCAACTGGCGTATGCCCGCCTTGGAGACGACCTCGCCAAGAAGATTGTCCATACCGCCGCCCGCACCCATGGCGCCGAGCAGATAGTCCTCGAACTCGTCCCAATAGCGGGTAAAGCCGAGGAACGTCACCTTCGGCCGCGCAGAGCGCTCGCCGGCGTAATCGTCGCACACGAAAGCCTGCGTAAGCTGTATTGCGCGATCCTGGCGATAGTTGGTGTGCATGACGACATCGCCGTCTTTCATGCCTTCATAGCCGCCGATCACGTAGCAAGGGATATACTCGTCGGTCATAGGCGTCCCGTCAGGCGTGACGCCAGTCTCGTATTCGGCCTTCACGCACTCCTCGATGGTCGCGCTCTTCTTGCCCTTGCAGCTGACGATGCAATCGTAGGCCTCGCTTGTCAACTTCCAGTTCTTCACGCGATCCATGCCATAGTAGCGGCCCATAGCCGTCCCGATCGTGGCGTTGCCAACTGCGGCGAGTTCCGCCTTGAGTCGGGCTATGTACTCCAGCGTGGAGCGCGGCGGAGTGTCACGGCCGTCAAGGAACGGGTGCACCACTATCCGGCCTTCGGGGAACTCCGCACGGGCACGCTTCATGAGCTTGAAAAGGTGCTCCTGGTGGGCATGCACGCCCTCGTCCTGCAAAAGCCCGAAGAAATGGAACTGCGAATTGTTCGCCTTCCACTGCGCGATGAGATTCTGCCACTTGGGGCTCTTGAAGAGCTCGCCTGAAGAAAGCCCGTCATCGATACGCTTCAGCTCCTGAACGACGATGCGGCCCGCGCCCATGTTGAGGTGGCCTACCTCGGAACTGCCCTGGTAGCCGTCCGGCAAACCTACCGCCTCGCCGCAGCAGTCTAGCAGGCAATGCGGATACCGCGCCCTTATCTGATCTATTACAGGCGTCTTCGCACCATACACGGAGTTGCCCTCGGAACGAGGGTTGACACCCCATCCGTCACGAATTATGAATACGACTGGTCTCATTTTGATTGTCCTTGATTGTGTTTTAACTCGTTGTTTCTGTCAGTAGCCGCGATTAATGAGGTTGTTTATCTGCTCATCGTCCTTTAGCGCTTTCTGCCGCTCGAGAAGTTTGCGGTAGTCGACGCGATTGCTGAACAAATCTTCGCAAAGCGCCTCGGGGAAGAAAGATATTCCGCTCGCTCTGACACCAGTCGCGAGGCTCTTCGCGTCGGGACTGTTCTGCATAAGCCCCGGCAACTTGTCGAGCACGATGCGCGCCGTGCCAGAATCGCCCTTCACGCAAGTGTAGCGAGAGCCGAAGCACACGAACCCGCCCTTTCTGAGATGCGCGTCGATGTCCGTTCTCGCCTGGCTTATCTTCTTCAGGAGTGCCTTCGTCTTGTCGTTGTGCTTGAACTCGCCGTCGAACGAATACGTAACCGTCACGGTCGGCTTGCGGGGCTTCGGCTTGCGGGCAGGCTTGTTCTTCGACGCCGAAGAAGACTTCTTGGAGGCCGGCTCGTCATCGAAGAGGTCTGACAGCAAAAAGTCGTCATCGCCGTACATATCGTCATCATCTTCTTCCGGGATTTCCGGCAAATCGACAGTCTCCTCGGCAGGAGTCTCCCCGCCGCCGGTAACGGTCTTGGTCGCCTTTACGCCTTCTTGCGTCTTGACGAACCTCTCCCAGGGAATCAGCGGACCGGTGACCGGTATCTTGTTTATGCGCAGCACAAGGCCATAGCGCTGAACCGTATAGGGCGGCGGTATATACTTGCCGTCGATGAACACCATGCCGGATCTGAACGGCTTTCCGCTCTCGACCTTCAACGCCTTCACGGCGCCTTTGGGGTTGGGCGCAAAATCCGCCTGTGCTATCGACGCGACAAGCGCCATAGCCAGAATTGCCGCCAGTTTTCTCATTTTGCCGTCTCCTTTCCGCCCGATTGGCTTTGCGATTAAGAAGTCCCACATTGCCGTAGCACAGAATCCCCGGAACCCGTCGTTCCAAATGTAAGGCCGAAGCCCCCTTCTAAAATGTCGGTCGAAGAAATATCTGCTGAATCCGCGTGCAACACAGGACCCACGTCCTTGGTAAATCTCCGTCAGCTCTCCCTCACCTCGATACCTGCGGTAGCCTTGAGGGCGTCGACAATCCGCTGGAAGGTCTTACCGACCTCGTCATCAGTCAATGTCCTCTCAGGTGAGCGGAATTCGAGAGCATACGCGAGCGAACGCCGCCCATCCTTGAGTTCTTTCGACTTGAATATATCAAATAGTGCGACACGGGTCAACTCCCGGCCGCCGTTTTTCTTTATGACCTTGACGACGACATCGTTCGTGATCTGCTTTTCCGCCACAAGCGCGATATCGCGCCGGACTAGCGGGAATTGCGGCACCGCCGAGACCTTGCCGAGTTCGTCGACGCGCTTGAGAAGCGGCGCAAGCTCCAGCTCGCAAATCGCCATCTGCGTCGTAAGCCTGTAAGGATGGCGCATTTTTGCGGAAAGCGCCCCCGCCACACCGATCTGGCGGCCGTTTAGTTTTACGGCCAGCGCCGCTCCCTTCGCGAATGCGGCATGCTCCACCGGCAAGAACTCCAGATGCCCTGCATGAAGCTTGGCGACGAGTTCTTCCACTGCGCCTTTCATCCAAAGCACTGCCTCCTCTTCGCTGACTGGTGCGCGCGTTCTCAAGGCTTCGCGCCCCACAGGCCCGACAAAACCGAGCGAGAGTCGCTCGGCCTCCGCAGGGCGCCCGTCTTTGACAAAGAACACCTTGCCGATTTCGAAGAGTAGCGCGGTTTCCAGCTGGTGCGACGCGTTGCGTCCGAGCGAACCCATCATCTGCGGCATGAGAGAATCGCGCATCACGCCATATTCCGCAGAGACCGGATCGGGAATGACAAGCCTCGCCTCCGCACCGCGCTTGTCGAAGTCGTCCAACTCTTTCTGCGAAAGAAACGAATAATGCATCGCCTCCGAAAAGCCCAACGCCGTGGCGATCTCGCGAACACGCGATTTGGCGCGGAATTCGCTGTCGTCGAGCGAAGAAATGGAGGGCGCGGAAGGCATCGTGTCCGGAATGTTGTCCAGCCCGTAAAGACGGGCGATTTCCTCGACAAGATCGGCCTCCATCGAAATGTCGTAGCGCCAGCTGGGCACCCCAAGGCTCACCGATGTAACGCCCGCATAGTGCCCCGCATTCTCTTCGCGCGGAACGAGCCCGAGCGATTTTAGCGTGTAGACCATCACATCGTTGCCGATCGGAATTCCGATGAGCCTACGCGCGCGTTCAAAGTCCAGCGTCACGTCGGCGTTCAGCGGCCTTTTGCGATTGTCCACGTCGACCACGCCCTTGGCAATGACAGCCTTGCCGTACTTCTGCAGAAGATGCGCGGCGCGGCGGCTCGCGAAATCGGCGAGATCCTTGTCGACGCCGCGTATGTAGCGGTAGCTCGACTCCGTGGCCAATCCGAGTTTTGTGGCGGTGAATTTCGTGGAAGCCGTGTCGAACAGCGCGGACTCAAGCAGCACGGTCTTCGTGCCGCTCGCGATTTCGCTCTCTTCTCCGCCCATTATGCCGGCGACCGCATTGGGACGCTCAGCATCGCATATCATGAGCATCGAAGAGTCGAGCTTGCGCTCGACGCCGTCAAGCGTCTTCATCGTTTCGCCATCCCTCGCGCAGCGCACCACAATCGTACGCCCAGCAAGTTTAGTATGGTCAAAGGCGTGCATCGGCTGGCCGAGCTCGAGCATGACGTAGTTCGTGACGTCCACGACAAGCCCGAGCGAGCGCATCCCGCAAAGCTCCAGCCTTTTCGCCATCAATTCGGGCGAAGGACCGTCCTCTACGGACGTAACGACGCGTGCCGTATATCGCGGACACTTCACGGCGTCTTCCACGACAACCTTGACTTCGCCCGCCACGTCAACATCGCCCTCCACGAAATCGACCGCGGGCAACTTCACGTCTCTATGCAGGATCGCGCCGAATTCGCGCGCAAGACCGACGATAGAGAGCGCATCGGGACGATTCCACGTCACCTCGATGTCAAAAACGACTTCCGGCTTGTCCCCCGGCAACACATCGCGCAAGTATGCGCCGACTGGCGTCTCGGACGGAAACTCCATTATTCCGTCGTGATTGCCGTTCGGCAAATTCAACTCCGCCGAGCTGCAGCACATTCCAAACGATTCCACGCCGCGCAGCTTGCCTTTCTTGATCTTGAATCCGCCATTGGGGATGACCGCGCCGATCTTGGAGAACGCAGTTTTGATCCCCTTGCGCATATTGGGGGCCCCGCAAACTACCTGAATCGTCTCCACGCCGTCCGTAACCTTGCAGACGTGAAGATGGTCCGAATCAGGATGCGCCTCGCACTCGAGAACCTCGACGACGACGAAATGGTCGTCAAGCGGTTCCGCACCGACAGTCTCTATCGTCTCCACCTGAAGCCCCGCGCGAGTCAATCTCTCGGCGAGGTCTTTTGGTGCGATATCGTCAACCTTTATGTATTCGTTAAGCCAACTGAGCGGTAGTCTCATCTTTCGCCTCTTCTTTTTTTGCGATTTCGCCTTCAGCCGCCGTCTCGACGGGGGCCTCTACTTTCGTCTCCGCCGCCTTGGGCTTGCGGTTTTGCCACTGCGGACCGTATTTCGGGTATTTTTCGACTGCGGAATAGACTCCATTCGTGAACGCCACTACATGGCCGGTCGACACGAGCCACACGAGATGCTTCTCGATATCGGGGCTTGTGACGATGTCCACGCGCGGCGAACAAGGATGCTCCGCGATGAAATTCGCCACCTTGGCCAGTTCCGGTATTGCATGCTCTGCATCGAACTCCTTGAGCTCCGCGCCAGTGACGAATTCAGG
This sequence comes from uncultured Lentisphaerota bacterium, assembly GCA_900321575.1. Lineage (GTDB taxonomy): Bacteria > Verrucomicrobiota > Kiritimatiellia > RFP12 > UBA1067 > UBA1067. The sequence continues at coordinate 30,054 of ONWT01000046.1, forward strand.
TCCGCGCGCATCGTTCGCCCTGAAAAAGTGCAACTTGCGGTGGTGAAAAGCCCCGCGCAGCGCAAAGCAAATGTTGTATGGCGCACGGCGCTCGGCCTCAATCGCATCGCGAACCGCCCAGACAAGCGGCTTCACCGGACTCTTCATCGCCATTTCGGCGGTTATCATGAGATGCTTCGGCGTATCGAGCATCGACGGCATGATATTGCGCTTGAACTCGGCTTCGGCCTGTTCGCGCGTCAACTGCGGCGCATTCTCGCCGGCCCCTTTCGCCACGAAAACGGTCTTCTTCACCGCGTTCTTTCGCCACTCTTCTATCGCCTCCGCGTCGCGCACCATTTCGATATGGGCGCGATACTGCTCTTCGCTCATGTTCGGATATCGCGTGCGGATCATCTCGCGGACGACGCCGTTGAACTCGTGTATGTTGGGCGGCCCCAGCAGAACGCCGGAAAGGCCACACTTCGCCACGCAGCTGAAGTTGCCCTTGGGCGGCTCACAGTCTATCTCTTTAATTTCGTAGTAGTCGCCGATGTGCGCGGTCAGCATATGCTGCACGACATCTTCCTCGTTCGTGGACGCAAAACCGCAAGCCTTGCACTGCCGGAACAGCCGCTGCGGCTCGGAGCCGGCGGACGCCGCGCGCGGCGTGACCTTGAGAAGGACCGACGAGGGATTATCCAGGAAGAAATACGCCAGATCCTTCAGCTTGTACGCGTGGAAATCCTGCTGAAGCTTGCGGATTATCGTGCCCAGAGCCTTCGTCTCCGGCAGAATCTTGACCTCCACATCAAGCGGCTTCGGCCTTTCGGCATTGCGCGGAGCCTTGCGGTCAAAGCCGCGAGAGCCGCCGCTCTTCTTGTCGCCGAATGGACGGCGATCGCCAAAACCTTTCTTCTCGCCCAAGGGGCGGCGCTCGCCGAAACTCTTGCGCTCGCCGCCTTCGCGGTCGGACTTGACGTGGCCGACGCTGACACCAGCGTCCCTCTTTGCCCAATCAGGGGTGAAATCAATCGACCCGAGATCGAGTACAGGTCTATCTTCTGTTTCCATATCCGTATATTATAACATATTTTCTTAACACAGTCCGCGTTCCATGTCGCGCTTGAGAGACTTTGCCTTCAGCGAATCCCGCTTGTCGTGCAACGCCTTGCCGCGGCATACGCCCAGCGCCACCTTTATGCGCCCATGCTTCAAATAGAGCTTGAGCGGCACGAGAGTCAGGCCTTTGGCCTCCGTCTTCATCTTGAGGTCCTGGACTTCTTTGTTGTGCACAAGCAGCTTTCGCATCGCCTTGGGCTCGTGGTTGAACCTGTTGCCGAACTTGTAGGCCGATATGTCTGCGCCGACAAGCCACAACTCGCCCTTGAGCACCGCCGCATACGCGCCAGAAAGCGACACTTCGCCGTGCCTGATCGACTTCACTTCCGTGCCAGTCAAGACAATACCGCACTCGATTGTGTCGAGTACGGTATAATCATGCCTCGCTTTGCGGTTTTCGGCAAATATCGGATTAAATGCCATCAGTCCCCGTAAAGGGTGTTGATATTGCCGTGCTTGACGTTCCACTTCGTCTTGGCGTCTTCGGCCTTGGCAATGGCGTCGAAATCGATCTCGGCGATAAGCTTGCCCTCGGCCACCTCTCTGAGCGCTATGTCGCACTTGTCCTCGTCAAGCGACTCCGGACGGACAAGAGGCTTCGCGCCATTGATGAGCTCGCGCTCGCGCTTCGAAATAAGGTTCACTAGGACAGGCGTCGAAGGAATCTTTTCGTGGGCTTTTTTAAGAAGTTCACTGTTCATCTTGCATTACTCTCCAATTGAAGTTGTGTATTATACCAAATTATTTCACTTCGCGGTAGGCTGTAAGCGCTTTTTCGTAAGCGGCCGACCCGAAGAAGCCGCACGGCTTGAATTCCGGACAGAACCCGCGATAGACGCATTCAGGCACGCAGCACGCCGCCACTTCAGGCTCCTTCTCGGCTATTGCGTCCACGACGGCCTTCCATGCGGCACGCGTTTCCGGACTGGCCTGGCCGCAAAGGCGGCGGCGCGAAATGAACATCACCGCCTGCGCATTGGCGAAGCATTCATGCATCACCGGAGCGTCCTGCCTGTTCGCGTCGCGCTGCACGCCCGTCCTGTCGCTTCTCTGCGTCGAAACGAAGTGCTCTATGCCGAATTTGTGCCGCACGAAATGCACCGACACCCAATATGGCAGGTCGACCCATTTCCAATTGAAGCACAGCTTCCTCACAGGCGAATGTTCGGCCAGAAGAATACGCTTCTTCCACTTGGAGCTGGGCTCCTTCGTGCCTTCGTCAAGCCTTATGGTCGTGCGGGCGGCGTCGGCGACCTCCCGCCATGTTCCCTTGACCCTCATAAACTTGATTTTCACGTTGCCTGCTCCTCAACGGACCACGAAATTCACCATGCGCTTCGGCACGGCGATCACCTTGACGATCGTCTTGCCCTCAAGAAACTTCGCGACATCGGCATTGGCCTTGGCGGCGGCCTCCATGTCGGCCGGCGTAGCCGCGACGGGCACGCGGATTCGTCCGCGAAGCTTGCCGAGAACCTGGACGGGTATTTCCACCTCGTCCTCGACGAGCGCCTTGGGATCGTATTCCGGCCAAGGTTCGTAAGCGAGCGACTTGCCGTGGCCCAACAGCTGCCAAAGCTCTTCGCCGAGATGCGGCGCAAACGGAGCAAGGCACAGGACGAACTTCTCGAGGTACTCACGCGGCAGCCCGCCCGTCTTGGCGAATTCTTCCGCCTCGTTGATGTAAACCATCATCGCGGAAATCCCCGTATTGAACGCCATCGCCTCAAGGTCGTCGCCAACCTTCTTCACCATGGCGTTGAGCGATTTCGCCTCGGCCTTGGTCATCGCACGGTCTGCGACAGGGGTCTCCGAAACAAGCCTGTTCGCGCGCTTAAGGAACCTGTGAACGCCCTCCACACCCTTTGTGGACCATGGCTTCACAGCCTGCAACGGGCCCATGAACATCTCGTAAAGCCTCAGCGAATCGGCGCCGTAATCGCGTATCACATCGTCGGGATTGACGACGTTTTTGAGCGACTTCGACATCTTCGCCGGAAACTCCACAAGCTCCTCCAGTTCGGACAGATCGGCGCCCTCCATGCCCCAATTCTTCGGCCCGAACGGCTTGCCGTCCTTCCATGTCACATGGTCGGCCGGCACCAGCACTCCACGTCCATTCTTGTACGCGAGGCCGAGAATCATGCCTTGGTTGACGAGCCTCTGGAACGGCTCCGGCGTAGGCACGAACCCAAGATCGAAGAGAACCTTGTGCCAGAAGCGGGCATACAGCAAGTGGAGAACCGCGTGCTCGGCGCCGCCGACATAGAGGTCAACGGGAAGCCACTTCTTGAGCAGTTCGGGATCGGCGAAGCACTTGTCGTTCAGCGGGTCGATATACCTCAAGTAGTACCAGCAGCTGCCGGCCCACTGGGGCATCGTGTTCGTCTCGCGAACGCCCTTCTTGCCGGAAGCATCGACCACGTTCACCCACTCCGACGCCTTGGCGAGCGGGGGCTCGCCCGTGCCTGTTGGCTTGTAGTCTTCAAGCTCGGGCAGCGTTAGAGGAAGGTCTTCTTCGGGCACGAGCGATTGCGTGCCGTCTTCCCAATGTATCACGGGGAAAGGCTCGCCCCAATAGCGCTGACGCGAGAAAAGCCAATCGCGGAGCTTGTACTGCGTCTTGGCCTTGCCTACGCCCTTCTCTTCCAGCCACGCTATCATCCGCTTGCGCGCATCGTCCACCGAAAGCCCCGTTATGAAGCCCGACGAAACCATCACGCCGGTCGCGATGTCCGTGAACGCCGCG
>ONWT01000005.1 GCA_900321575.1 uncultured Lentisphaerota bacterium
AATCGGCGCATTCAATCGCGCCAGCGATTGTTGCGACACACCGCTTTCGTGGTCGCGCGTAGCGCCAAACGAGTTTGAAAGCGGTTTAAGAAGTGCGAAGCCGTGAAAGTGTTAACGAAAACCCAACCATCGGAGTTTTTATTCTTCTTTCCTGGCCTGTTAGATATTACCATTTCTGGTGCGACGGGGCGAACGCAGGTGCGTTTACAGGCACGGAAAAAATATGGTATCATACAACAGACCTTTGCAAAGGAGCATATCGAAGCGATGACTAAAATATCCGTATTTGCCGCAATGCTGTCCACCATGACTTGCGCATGCCATACCTGCGCGTCCAACCAAGCCGAGCTGAGTCCTTCGGGGACGGACGACATGACGGCCCCCTTCCTCGCGGCACTCGAAACCGTGCGCTCCGGCGGCACCATGTCCCTGGCCGGGGGAACCTACCATTTCTATGCGCCGTCCGCCGCGCTGATGAATGTTTTCATCTCCAACCACGACCAAAACCTGCCGCGGCGTGTGCAGCTGCCGATTCGCGGTGTGTGCAACGTGACGATTTGCGCGCCTGCGACAGGCGCAAAATTCGTATTCCACGGCGAAAGCACGGGCATAATGGTCATGGACAGCCACGATGTGGCGCTGAAAAACATTTCCCTGGATTGGGCGCAATCCCCGATCGGCGAGGCGCAAATAACGGCCATCGACCCCAACGGCGGATTTGCGCTGGACTGGAAAGTGCGCGCTTTCGACGGCGAGGGGAGCGCAAGAATGCTGTGGGATGCCGAAACAAAGTCCATAAAACCCAACACTGGGGATATATTTAAGCCAAATCAGGCGCAAATCGGCGATTTCGTCTCGTTTCGCTCGTGGGAGCGTCCCTCGCCCGCAATTTGCCTATATCGCGCAGAAGGCGTGAGCTTCGACAATGTGGCGATACATTCAGCGCATGGCATGGGACTATTGGCTCAGCGCTCAAAAGACATCTCCTGGCATGGCGGCGGGGTATTTCCGCGCGAGGGCTGCATCTGCTCGACAAAGGCGGACGCCACCCACTTCTCGAACTGCCGCGGCGAAATCGTGGTTTCGGACGCCCTGTTTTCGGGCATGATGGACGACGCCATAAATGTGCATTCCACCTGCCTGCAAATCGTCGACAAGCTCTCGGCGAACACGATCCGCTGCCGCTATATGCACCCCCAGGCGATTGGATTCGAGGTTTTCGAGCCTGGCGAGAGGCTGCGCTTCATACATGCAAGGACGCTGGAGAACGGCGCGGAGTGCACAGTCGCCAATGTGGTGCGCGAGGATGACTCGAATATCGTGCTGACGCTGGACGAAGAAGGCGCAAAGGCCCTTCAAGACCATATCGCCGGCGACGCGGTCGAGAATGCAGACTGGCAGCCAAGCGTCGTTTTCTCGAACAATACCGTCAAGAACAACAGGGCGAGGGCGGCCTTGTTCACCACCCCCGGCAAGGTTCGCGTCACGGACAACATCTTCGACCGCGTCTCAGGCTCGGCGATACTTTTGGCCGGCGACGCCGCAAACTGGTACGAATCGGGCGCCTGCAAGGACGTCGAGATAACCGGCAACGTCTTCAAAGACTGCCTCACTTCCGGCTATCAGTTCTGCACGGCGGTAATCGCCATAGCGCCGACGGTCTCCGATCTCGCCGCGCAGAAAACGCCCTACCACAGCAACATCCGCGTAGAGAACAACGTCTTCGACTGCCCGGGCGCGAAACTCTACGACGCCGTGTCGGCGACGAATGTCGTCTGGCGCGGCAACCGCGAGTGACGCTCAGCAAAAATCCGACATATTTGGTATAATTATGCCCATGAAAACGATTACCGTAGCGGCTGCCGCCGCAGTGCTTTTTACTTTTGCCGCAAAGTCCGACGACAACACCGGTTTCAAGGAGGACTGGACCAGAATCTATCTGGGCTCCAATCCCAGCGTAGGCGGCGACGGCCGCAACTTTGCGTTCGAATGGAACGACAGCATCTGGATCGCGTCCACCTATGGCGGATATGCGCGGCGAGTCGGCACGGGCTCGTCGGCCGACACATGGCCGGTGATGAGTCCGGACGGGAGCAAGATTGCGTTCGCCTCCGACAGGGACGGCGGGATGAAGGTGTTCGAATTCGACGTCGTCAAAGACCGCGTGCGCCAATTGACCTACCACTCCGAAAGCACGATGCCGCGCTCTTGGTGTCCCGGCGCGACGAAACTGCTTTGCGTCGGCTACCGCGACGCCTCAGGGCCGAAGAATTGCCTGCGAATCCTCACTGTGCAGACCGAAGAGCGCCGCGCCGAAGAGATGCTGTTCGACATGCAGGCGACCGACCCAGTGATGAGCCGCGACGGGGCGTTCGTGCTGTTCACGCGCCGCGGCGACGAGCTCTACCGCAAGCGCCGCAATTCCTTCAGCCCTGCTGCCGGGCAGATTTGGCGCTACGAGGTCGCGACGGGGGCGTTCGCGCCGATGGTCGCCCATGAAAGCGACTGCCGCAGTCCGCAATGGATGCCCGACGGTTCGGGGTTCTATTTTCTGGACGCCAAGGGCGGCGTGAGGAACATCTGGAGGCACGACATCGCGACGGGTACGAACACGCAGCTGACATTCTTCAAGGACGATCATGTCTTTCAGCCCTCGCTGAGCGAAGACGGCAAGACAATGGTCTTCAGGCAGAAGTTCGATTTCTGGAGGTTCGATCCGACGAATCCGAACTCCTCGCCCGTGATGATATATCTCAAGCCCGAGCCTGGATACGTGGCGCGCAGCGACGTAAGGCGCCGCCGCTACGAACTGTGCTGGAACAACGACACCGACGGCGACGTGTCGTTCTGCGACAACGGCACTCAGATCGCGTTCACCACGGGCGGCGATCTGTATGTGATGGATACGGTGATCTGCGAGCCGACCCTCGTTCACGGCGCCACAAGCACCCACGAGCGCGAATGCGCGTTTTCGCCGGACGGCAAAAGCCTCTACTACCTCAGCGACCACGGCGACACGTGCGACGTGATAAAGGCCGAACCGGAAGACCCGTCGAAGCCTTGGTGGGAGAATTCGTCCTTCCGCAAGACGGTGATCGCGGGCGAGTCCGGCCAGCGCACGGGGCTCACGGTCAGCCCAGACGGCTCCCGCCTCGCCTGGCACGACCCGAGCGGCGTGTTCACCTTCGCGACGACAAACGGCGTGAAGCTGTCGCGCGGTCCCGCGGCAACCTGGGCGGGCTCGTACGCGTGGAGCCCCGACGGACACTGGATCGCGGCTCAGCTTTCGGACGAGTTCGGCAACTCTGACGTGTGGATCGTGTCGGCGGACGGCTCGAAAGAGCCCTACAACCTCTCGCGCAACTTCCAGTACGACGGCCAGCCCGCGTGGAGCCCCGACGGCAAAATAATCGCCTTCGTCTCGGAGAGGCCCGAAATCGGCGCGGGGCGCTTTCTGCGCTATGTATACCTCGACCCTTCCGTCGAAGAGATCGAGACGTACGTCTACGAGTTGGACAAGGCGCGCAGGACGATTCGCGACAATGCGACCGACCAGGAGCGCTACGGCGGGCTCGATCTGCCCGGCGAGCGTCTTGCCGCGAGAGACGGCCTTACGATAGATTTCTCCGACCTCGCAGAGCGCGTGAGGACGATTCGCTGCAGCGCCACGCTGCCGTTCTTCAGGTGGGACTCCCGAACGCTCGCCTACGGCAACGGCAGCGGCCAGACTGACTACATACACATACCGGACAAGCTCACGGGAGAGAGGCTTTACGAGTGCACCGGAGTGCCCAGAGACTGGACTTTCAGAGGAGACAGGGTTTTGTGGATCGTCAACCGCCTGCCTGCGATAGGCGATCGCCAGCTGAAGTTCGACGTCTACCAGAATACGTACTATGCCGACTATCAGGAGCTCGGTTTCAGAACGGCATGGGCGCGCATACGCGACCTCTACTACGACCCCAACACGCACGGCGCCGACTGGCCCCATATAGGCGAGGCGTTTCTCGCGCCCGCTAGATACGCGACCAGCTACTCCGTGTTCATTCGCGTGATGAACATGGTGCTCGGCGAGCTTGACTCTTCGCACCTCGGCTTCTATGCCGACGCGAACAGCAGCAAGGAATGGGCCAGAAAGTCCGCTACGGGCGGGTGGAACGTGCAGACCGCCCACCTCGGCCTCAGATTCGAACGCAAGAACGCGCCTGACGGATGGATCGTGCGCAGCGTCATTCCCGGAGGTCCCGCCGACAGACACGGCTTCGGCATCAGGGCAGGCGATGTGGTGACAAAGATCGACGGCACTCCCGTCGGGGGCGATATCGACCCGACTGTCGTGTTGAACGGGCCTCCCGGCCGCAAGGTGCGCGTCACATATCGCCGTGCGGACGGCAACGGCACGGGCACGATAGTGGTCAAATCGTGCAGTTTCGCCGACGCACGCGCGAAGATCGCGGCCGAAGAGCTCAAGGCCAAGCGGCGCATGGTCCACGAGCGCAGCGGCGGCCGCTTCGGCTACCTCAACATCGACGCCATGAACCAGGAGAGCCTGTGGCTCTTCCAGCACGAGGTGTTTTCTGAAGGCTACGGCCGCGACGGGCTTGTCATCGACGTGAGGAATAACTACGGCGGCTTCACGGCCGACCAGATGCTCCAGATTCTCATGGGCGCCGACCACAGCCGCGCGGTGACGCGCATGTGCGAGCCGGGCTACCTGTTCGGCTACTGGGGCCGTCCCGTATGGTCCAAGCCCATTGTCGTCCTCTGCAACGAGAACACAGGCTCCAACGGCGAAATCTTCTCGCACGCCATAAAGACCCTAAAGCGCGGCAAGCTTGTCGGCCGCGAGACGGGCGGCGGCGTCATCGGCACGTACGACTCCGCCCTTCTTGACCTCGGCAGCTTCCGCGACGCGAGATACGGATGGTTCATCCTCGACGGAACCGACATGGAGCACAACGGCGCCAAGCCCGACTTCCCGGTCGAAGATTTGCCGTCCGACATTGTTTCGGGTATCGACCGCCAGCTAGACAAGGCAATCGACGTCCTCGCCGAAGATGTCGAGGCGTGGCGCGCGGCCCATCCGCCGATCGACTTCAAGTTCGCGAGGTGATTCTCGAATGCAACCCGCCTCGCCGCTTTCGGACATTGCGGTCGTAGATTCGCACGTGCATCTTTATCCCGATGCGCTTGCGCCGAAGGTTACGCCCGCATTGTCCGCGAAGTTCGGCAACGGGCCGTCTTTCGACGGCACAGTGGCAGGCTGCATCGGGAAGAACAAGGCTTCGGGCATAGCAGTCTCTATAAATCTGCCAGTCGCGACGAAGCCGGACAGCGTGAGGAGCACAAACCGCTTCTGGTCGGCCTATGCGCCCGGAAAGTCCGCTTCGGGCATCGTCTCGCTGGCGGCGTTCCATCCGCTCGTCGGGGACAAAACCGCCGAAGTCGAAAACATCGTCTCGCTCGGCTTCACCGGCATAAAGTTCCATCCCGAATATCAGCTGTTCCGCTTCAACGACAAGTCGATGGACGATGTCTGGGCCGCAATGGCCGAATACGGTCTCGTGGCCTACCTCCACGCAGGGGGCGAGCGCGTATTTAAGCCGCCATACCATTCGACTCCGGGCGAAATAGCGACATTGCAAAAGCGCTTTCCGTCGCTAAAGATCGTCGCCGCGCATCTTGGCGGCTTTTCGATGTGGAACGAGGCCGAGGCGGCGCTTGCCGGCAAATGCGGCGTCTATCTCGACCTATCACACACTTTCTTCTGGATGCCCGTCGGGCAGATTCTGCGGATGATCCGCACCCACGGCGCGGACAGGATTCTGTTCGGTACGGACGCCCCCTGGCAAGATCAGCGCAAGGTGCTGGAGGCGTTTTGCGCCTTGCCTCTTTCGGACAAGGAGCGCGCCGCCATCTGCCGCGACAACGCAAGCGAGCTCCTGCTGCGCGTCAGCCGATAACGATTTCTTCTTGCGGAAAACGGATATGGCTCGCCGATTCGCGGTCGCCTATCATGAGCACGACGGTAAGCGCACCGAGACGGCCTATGAACATGGCGACCATTATGACGATTTTACCCGCGAACGAAAGTCTGGCCGTTGTATCGCCCATTGAAAGCCCTGTCGTCGTTATCGCAGAGACCGTCTCGAAGAAAAGAGCGTCGGATGACACGTCGTCCATGCCGCCTTCCGTGACAAGCAGGGCGCCGAACACGACAGAGGCGAAAGCCACGAGAGCCATGAAAATGACCAGCGATTCGCGCACGATATCCATAGGTATCGTCTTGCGGTCGATAACGGTGACATTGTCGCCGCGGCACATCGCGGTCAGCGTGTAGATGAGCACCGCTAGAGTCGTTACCTTCATTCCAGCTGCGGCCGAGCCGGGCGCACCGCCGATGAACATGAGCAAAGTGTAGACGTGGCGAGTCAACGGGCGCAGATCTTCGGTCGGTATTATGCAGAAGCCGCACGTTCTCGGCGTAACCGCCTGATAGAAGCCCGTGCAGAGTTTTTCCCACAGCGGCAGGCCCTTCAGCGACGCGTTCCACTCCTGCGCAAGCACCGTGGCGAACGCTATGAGCAGCAGATAAAAGGAGAACCTCAGCACTACGCGCGTGTGCAAAGAGAGCTTGCCGCGTCCGCCATAGCCGCGCCGCAGAAACTTGAACGTGCAAAGGTTGTATATGACGAGAAAGCCTATGCTGCCGAGTATCGTTTCGACGGCGAGCGTAAGTATTATCGTACAATCCTCCGCAAAAGGCGCTATCGAGCCGGGCAGAATGCTGAAGCCGGCGTTGCAGAAGCCCATAACCGAATAGAAAATGCTGAGATATGCGTCGCCGAGACGGGTGTAGATCACGGCGGCTCCCGCCGCCTCGATTATCAGCATTGAGCAGACGACCCAGAGAATCAGCCCCTTGACGCCGCGAACCGCCTCGACCCCATACGCATTCATCAGCGAGAACTCACGCGAAAGCGAAATGCGGCGGCCGATCGCGACCATTAGAAAGGTACTCACGGTCATCAAGCCGAGACACCCGATTTCGACGAGAACGATCATCGTGATCTGTCCCGCGAAGGTGAACTCCGCCGCTATGTCCACGACCGAGAGGCCCGTCACGCACACCGCCGAGCAGGCGGTAAACACGGCGGTCATCGGGTCGCCCCAGACGCCTTCGACCCTGGCCCACGGAGACGCGAGCAAAACCGCGCCTATCGCTATGAGGCCGAGAAAGCCGAGCGCTACAGAAATACGGTTCTTCACGAACGCTCCCGGAGCCACACCGCCCAGATGGACAACTCGTACAGCAGGCAAAGCGGCACTGCCATGACAAGCTGGCTCATCGGGTCTGGCGGAGTGAGAAACATCGCCACGACAAACGCCGCCACTATCGCAGAGCGGCGCTTCGCGCGCAGCGACTCGCTGGTCACCAGGCCGAACCAGCCCAGCACGAAAATCACGAGGGGGAGCTGAAACACGAGGCCAAAGGCGATTATTGTCTTCAACACGATAGAAATGTAGCCCTCGATGCGCACGGCCGTCACGGGCAGGCCTATCCACCCATTGATCGCCTGAAACGCCGAGACGACGAGAGGCAGCGTCTTGCCGTACGCGAGCCCCACGCCCACCAGAAACAGCACCGAACCCGACACGAGTATCGTCAGGAGCATCGCCTTCTCGCGATTGGTCAGCGCAGGAAAGACGAACCTCAACGCCGCATAGACGAGAAACGGAAACGACAGAGCCGTGCCGCCCCAGAGGGCGATCGCCATCATCGTCGAAAAGCCGCTTGTCAAATCCAGGCCCTGCAGAAGCTCTTCGTTCGCCGCCGCTGGACTCTTCAGCCACGCGAGCACATCGGGCGAAAAGACGCAGGCCAAAACCACACACGCCACCCAGGCGGCCGCATCGAAGAGAAGCATGTCGCGCAAGGCGGTCAGATGCTCCAACAGCGGCCTTTGCGGGTCGTTACGCTCGTCAGGGTTTCTCATCGGCTGCCACAGCCTCCTTGACGACCGTTGCAGGCGGCGTATCCTCGACCGTGAACGCCCCCTCTATCTCGTTGCCGGCCGCGTCGGTGATCTTGCCCGCCTCGGCCTCCATCTCCATCAGCTGCCGCCGGAAACTCTCGGCGACGCGGCTTATGCGGGAATACCAGCGGCCAAGTGTCCTGGCCGCTGAAGGCAATCGCTTCGGACCGACCACAACAAGCACGACGGCGAGCAGCACAAACCACTCGCCGACGCCAACGTCGCTGAATATCAAAGCGAACGCCATTCAGAAATCACTTCTGGTATATGCCAAACTCGGCGCGGCGGTTCGCCGCCCACGAGGTCTCGTCGTGGCCATCGGCGGCAGGCTTCTCTTCGCCGAAGCTGCGCGTCTGGATTCTGTCGGCCGCGATGCCGCTCTGGACGAGGTAGTCGCGGACGATGACCGAACGGTTCTCGCCGAGGGCGAGGTTGTACTCATTGGAGCCGCGCTCGTCGCAATGGCCCTCGACGACGACGACGCGATCGGCCCTGTCGTTGAGGTGCTGGGTGACGCTATCGACCTTCGCGAGCTGATCCTGCGGCACGACGCTGGAGTCGAACGCGAAGTAGACAGGATCGAAAGCGACATCCGTACACTTGGTGTACATGTCTTCGAAGCGGCGCTCGCCGGCCATGCCGATATCGCCCTCTTCGGCGTTGATGTCCGAACCGCTGATGTCGCTACCCTCCGCCGAGAGGTCTCCATCTGCGCCCGAACCGCCGTTAGCCGCCTTGTTGTACTTGCACCCAGATGTCGCGACGGCGACGGCAACCGCGAGAACTGCCATTATTGTAGAGAACTTCATTTTGTCTTCTCCTTCGTAGTTTTGAAATTTAGTGTGTATAATACCGAATATTGGCGCAAAAATCAAGTGGCAAAGTTTACTTTCCACGGACCGCGGGCCATCCAGAGCCTCCAGACCGCCTCCGCGTCGGGCTCCACGTAGAGCGCGGTAGCCTGATGGCGGAACCATGTATCCTGCCGCTTCGCGAGCTGGCACGTGCGCACGAATATCTTTTGCCGGTCGTCCCCCTCTCGGTAGCCGATCGCAAGCGCCGCCGTTCTGGACCAGACGGGATAGCGCTCGTGCAGCAGCTTCTTCTCGTTCTCGAGCCCTGCCATGAACATGTCGTTCAGCCTCTCGCGTATCCTCTCGCGCACCACGGCGCGGTCGATCTTTATCACCGGATATTCCGGAGGCGGCATGACCCATTTGCGGTCCAGCCCTCTCAGAAGCGCCGAAAAATACAGCCCCGTTCCGCCGACCACCACGATCGGGACGCTTTCAGGCACGCCATTCGCCCACTGCGCCGCGGCCCTGAGCCATGCGCCGGACGAAAACTCCTCCGCAGGCGTGACGATATCGACCCCGCCCATAGAGAACTCGGCGATCTCCTCCTTCGAAGGCTTGGCGGTGCCGATATCCATTCCGCGGTAGACGAGCATAGAGTCCGCACTGAGTATCCGCGCGCCCATTCGCCTCGCGAGCGCCGCAGCTATCGCGCTTTTGCCGCTTGCCGTCGGCCCCGCCAGCAAATACGCCTCGCGCTCCATCCTAGGCGCCCTTTCGGCGGGATTCGCGCAGAGACTCGAGAACCATCAGCCCCGCGGCGGCGCAGATGCACATATCGGCGACATTGAAGCACGGAAAATGGTTCGCCCCCCAATGCAGATCGAACATGTCTATCACGTATCCGCGCCAAATCCTGTCGATGACATTGCCGAGTATGCCCGCATACATCAGGCACGGCGCCACCCACGCGTCGCCGAACACTTCGCGCCGCTTCCAGACGAGAAGCGCCAAAGCCGCCACGCCGAACGCCGCCAAAGGCCACACCGCCCCCTGAAACATACCCCACGCGCAGCCGCGATTCTCCACATAGGCGAGATCGAAAAAGCCGGGAACTACGGAAATCGCCGCGGACCCCTTGATGAAGCCTGCGGCGAGTTCTTTGGCTACGGCGTCCACGAGCAATATGTTCGCGACCGCCGCGAATGTCACGAAAAAGCGCTTCATCCCTTGCGGCTGCGCTCCATTTCGTTCTGGCACTCCATGCAAGTCTGCACGAACGGCTGGTTGACGAGACGCGGCTTGCGGATCAGCTGGCCGCAAATGGTGCATACCCCGTATGTGCCGTCGTCGATGCGGTGGAGAGCCTCCTCGATCTGCTGTATCGTGCGGTTGATCGACCCCATCTGGCCAAGAGCCTGCAGGCGAAGCGTCTGATTCGTGCCGTCTCCGCCGTCAGCCTCGTGGTCGTCGGTCTCGTTGAAACCGGTGGACTTTATCGCATTGACTCCGGACAGCGCCTTGTCGCGCTCGGCCAGCAGCCTCTTGCGGAAATCCTTGAGGTCGGCTGGCGGAAAGCACACCGTCTCCTGGCCGCGTTCGCGGGTCGTCGGTCTGCGCGAAAGCTTGATTTCGCTCTCGGGGCTCTCCTCCTGAACCTGCGCGGCGGCGGCGCGCTTCATCTCTTTGGCAATCGACATCGCGAACGCCACGGCCTTCGCCGTGTCGATCTCCTGCCCTTCGGGCAATTCCTGCTTGCTCGGCGGCGGCGGCTTGCGGATGATCCTCGGCGGCACGCGCTTGATCTCCTTCTTGATTTCGGCTTCGACGACAGGCTCCTTGGCGACGGCCTTCTCCGCGACGGCCTTCTTCGCCGCGGGCTTTTTGGCCGTAGGCTTCTTGGGCGCAGCCTTCTTCGGCGCGTCCTTCTTCGCAGATTTCTTTATTGTGACTGCCATGATGATGCCTCCTTTCAGAATATGCTCGTCTTGCGACGCTGCATATTATATCATATTTGCATCCCTTCGGGAAGCTTCATCCAGTCGCGGATTTCGTTCGGCAGCGGCTTTATCTGGACGATGCGGGCGAACTGCGCCGCACCCTCCGCGCCAGGCATCTCGAACTGGTCACCGGTCTTCTTGCCGAGCATGTTCTGCGCAAGGCGCGCCTTCGACGAAAGCACACCGAGATCGGTGTCGTTGTCCCACTCGCCGAGGATGTGGTAGGTGCGATCCCCCTCGGGCGCGGCGATGACGACCGTGACGCCGGGCATGACCTCTTCGACCGAGGCGTCGGCGAAATCGGACGGCTTGACGGTCTCGAGATCCTGCTGCATGAGAGTCTGCTTCTGCATGAGGGCGCGCTGCTCGTCCTTCGCATACTGGTATTCGGCGTTCTCGCTCAAGTCGCCGTAGCTCTTCGCGAACTCGATGCGCTTGACGTTCGCAGGCATGTCTTCGTTTATGAGCTTGAGATACTCCGCCTTCTTCGCCGCGAAACTGCGGTAGCTCGTGAGGCGCGCGTATTCCTTCTTCTTCTCGACCTTGACCACGTGCGCCTCCAGTTCGGGCACGATGCGCGTCATGCGCACTACGATCGTGTGGTGTGTGGAAGGATCCCACGCGATGGACGCCTGGAAGCGCTCGAAGAAGAGCGCCTTGTCGCCGTCGTCCAGCCACGAATAGACCTTCTCGAGCCACTTCGTGTCGGCGAAGAGGCGGCGGACGATGTTCTGCATCTTCAAGGTCTCACCGCCCTGGCGGCCTTCGCCGAGGGCGATGGCGTGCGTGAGAATCGTGATGAGCGAGGGCAGCTCCGTCCAGTCCCTAAAGCCTTCGTACTTGCCGACGATGAGCGTCACGAGCGTGGCGGGCGCCTTGGGCTGGCGCAGGAGTTCGCCGACCGCCTCGCGGCACGCCGCCTCGCCGCCGAACTGCGAAACGACCTCGCCGACCGCAGTGAAGCACAATTCTGGAATCGCCTTGTAGAGCTTCGCCTTGGCCTCGTCGTCGACCGCCAGAAACGAAACCATCGCCCCTACTTCGCGGGCGGGCAGCGTGGAGGCGGCCTTCACGAAACGCTTGCGCTCCCAGAGATAGGCGCGCATCTTGTCGGCCGAGGGCTCGGCGAAACCGAGATCGCGCACCATACACGCGAGCCGCGCATAAAGAGAATCGTCCACCTTGCGCGCCGCAGTGACTGCGAAGACCAGCCTCTCGCCGATCTTCTCCTTGGCCGCTTCGTCCGCCGTCTTGAACTTGTTCTGCGCGACATATTCTCGGACGGACGCGAGAATCAGCTTCGGGTCGGTCTCTTGCGAGAACGCCGTAAGCCAGTTATCGCCGTACTCTTCGACGGACTCCTTGAGCTGTATCGGATCGGTACGCTTTACGGGTATCGAAACCAGAGGGTCCTTGCGCAGATCGGCGCGGGCTTCTTCCCAAAACTTCTTCCAGTTCACGCTCTTGACGAAGCCGTTGGCGACGCAGACGTTCTCGAGCTTCACCACGGGCATGTCGCCGTAGCTCTTGAGAACGGCCTTGACGAACTCGCCCTTCTGGTCGCGGAGCATCGTCTCGACGCGGGCGGGGTCGCTCTGGCGCAGCACGAGTATGTGGTTGTCGGGTGCGCGCATGAGCATGTCGGTCGCGGCGGTGTAGGTGAACTGATGGCCCTTGCGGGTCTTGAAATCGACCGTTATGCGGCGGTAGAAATAGTCCAGCCGCTTTACGACGCCCAAGCCCCACGCCTCGCTCAGCACGAGCGAACCCTGCTGGAACGACAGCAGCTTCTCAAGCCTGACGAGCGCCTCGTCGAGTTTGACCGCGCCGAAATCGACGCCGTCCAAAAAAGAAAGAAGAAGCCGATCCTTGGTCGTCTTCTTCAATGCGTCCCTTATGCCCTCGTCGCAAATCTTCTTCGCGAGGTCGTCCTTGTTCGCTTTCACTAGCGCAAAGGCGCCGTCAAAATCCAATTTCTCGGCGCATTCGTTCAACTGTGTAACAACCGCTTCGGTGTCTGCCATTTCGTTCTTCTCCCTGGTTGAAAAATTTGACGTTTATTATAGCATAAAACACGGGCCGCGGCAATGCCGCGACCCGTCTTGTTCCGCCTTTTAGGCAGCTTCGGCATTACATCATGCCGTCCATTCCGCCGGGAGCGCCGTGTCCACCGCAGCCGCAAGACTCCTTCTTCTCGGGAAGATCGGTGATCATGCAGTCCGTCGTGAGCAGCAGCCCCGCGATCGAGGCCGCGTTCTGCAGCGCCGAACGGGTAACCTTCGCGGGATCGACCACTCCGGCCTTCAGGAGGTCGCAGTATTCGCCAGTGCGGACGTTGTAGCCGTTCGTGCCCGTGGCCTTCTTCACGTTGGCGACGACAAGCGCGGCCTCCTGGCCGGCGTTGCCGACGAGCTTCCTGAGAGGAGCTTCGACTGCGCGCTCGACGATCGCCGCGCCCACGGCCTCGTCACCCTCGAGCTTGAGGGCCTGGATGGCCTTCTGGGCGCGCAGATACGTGACGCCGCCGCCTGCGACGACACCCTCTTCGACGGCTGCGCGGGTAGCGTGCAGCGCGTCGTCGACGCGGTCCTTCTTCTCCTTCATGGCCGCTTCGGTCGCAGCGCCGACCTTGATGAGCGCGACTCCGCCCGCGAGCTTGGCGAGACGCTCCTGGAGCTTCTCGCGATCATAGTCGCTCGTGGTGTCGTCGATCTGCTTCTTGATGACTGCGACGCGCGCTTCGATGTCGGCCTTCTTGCCGAGACCCTCGACGATGGTCGTATTGTCCTTGTCGACGACGACCTTCTTGGCGCGGCCGAGCATGTCAAGAGTTACGGACTCGAGCTTGA